>JANYFS010000255.1 GCA_025359705.1 Deinococcales bacterium
TATTGGCACCAAATTGGGAACGCCTTTTGTAGAACCCTTCACCTTTTTGGCCCTGCGCTTTGTGTTGGTGTTGATTTTGCTGCTACCCATTTTGATCTTTAGCAACCTTCGCAAAGGAAATGCAGCACTGGCGGGCTTTCCTGCCACCCCCCGCGAATGGTTACACATTGGGGTTTCGGGGATTTTGCTGCACGGTTTGTATTTGGGCGGGGTTTTTTATGCCATTCATGCCAAACTACCTGCGGGAATCACAGCGGTGATGGTAGGTTTGCAACCGATTTTGGCAGCGGTGTTGGCTCCCTTTGTGCTGCGCGAAAAAATAAACGCTCGAGCCTGGATCGGTTTGGGACTCGGTTTTGCGGGGGTTTTGATCGTGGTTTCGGAAAAGCTGCTGGGTAAGGCACACCTCGAGGTGTCGGCCCTTGCTTTGGTTGCGGCGGGAATTGCCCTGCTAGGAACCACCTTTGGAACGCTGTATCAGAAAAAATTCTGCTCGAGTATGCCACTGTTGGGCGGAACCATTGTGCAATATCTGTTTGCGTTGGCGGTGATGCTGCCCGTGGCCTTGTTTAGTGAAACCATGCAGATTATTTGGACGGGCCAATTTATCTTTGCGCTGGTCTGGCTGGTGCTGGTGCTGTCCATCGGGGCCATTTCTATTTTGATGTACCTGATCTCGAGGGACTCGAGCGCCAAAACCAACGGTTTGTTCTATCTGGTTCCACCGCTCACCGCCATCGAAGCCTATTTTTTATTCGGTGAAAAGTTGGGCATTCAGGCGCTGCTGGGTATGATTGTGGTGATTGCGGGGGTTTATTTGGTGATTGCTGCGCCCAAAAAAGCGTAAACGTTTCGGCCCTCGAGCCAAATCTCTCGAGCCATAAGTTCATTCACACTGCATTCACAAAAACACCCCACAGCGTTCATAGGTTCAGCGATACCTTATATCCAAGCAGAACGGCAGCACTCGAGCCACTGCAACAAGGAGTAAGGAAAATCATGGACGTAATCATCAACAACCCCGCACCTGCCGCACCCGTTTACAGCCAACCCGTCGCCCCCGCCTACAACCAAGGCTATGCCCAACCCAGCTACGGCCCCGAAATGTACCAAGAGCATCACCACGGGGGCGGTTTCTTCTTCCCCTTGTTGCTGTTGTTCGGCGGTGTTTTGGTGTTCAAAGGCATGAGCCGCCGCCGCCGTGCTTGGATGAACCGTTGGAAAAATATGGCAAGCAACATGCCTGGGAATATGTCTGGCAATATGTCTGGCAATATGTCTGGAAATATGCCTGGTAACATGCCTAGCAACATGGCAGGTGTGGGATACCAACCCTCGAGCGAAACCTCGAGCGAAACCTCGAGCGAAACCTCAAATCGTCACCCCAACCATCCCAACCATCCCAACCGCAAAGACTGGTGGCAAATGTGGCAATCTTGGGACAACAATGGGAATCCCAACGGCGCAACTTCAGACAAAGCCCTCGAGATTGCCCGTGAACGCTTTGCCAAAGGGGAAATTAGTTTGGAAGACCTCGAGCGGATTAAGGCGGGACTGAGTTCTTGAGGGTAAGAGGCGGACAGGCCGCGTGGCGTGCCGCTTTGTCCAAGACGATAAGAGGGTAAGAGACTTTTTCGCTCGAGCTTTTTGCCCTCACGAATAACCAAAAACGGATCACGGACAACTGCTCTAAACTATCCCTATGTCCCAAACCCTCCTCATCGTAGAAGACGAAATCCGACTTGCCGAGATCCTCGAGCAGTATTTGCGCCGTGAGGGATACCACACCGAGCGGGCCACCACAGGGACACGGGCGCTCGAGCTTTGGCGGGCGGCGCGTCCCGATTTGGTTTTGTTGGACATCATGCTGCCCGAACTAGACGGTCTCGAGGTAGCGCGGCGGATTCGGGCCGAGTCGGAAATCCCGATCATTATGCTGACCGCAAGGGACGAAGAAGTAGACCGCTTGGTGGGGCTAGGCATTGGGGCCGACGACTATGTGGTCAAACCCTACAGCCCCAGGGAAGTGGTGGCACGGGTCAAGGCGGTTTTGAAGCGCAGCACAGGACATAGCGCAATCTCGAGCCTGCTGAAGGTGGGAAGCCTCGAGCTGGATTTGGCGGCCTTTGAAGCCCGCTGCAACGGACAAACCCTCGAGCTGACCACTGCCGAACTGCGTTCGTCGGCGGTCTCCAAGCCGCCATTTCCGCTCGATGC
>JANYFS010000267.1 GCA_025359705.1 Deinococcales bacterium
CTCGAGTGGATTATCTTGGGACAACACCAATAACCCCGAGTTCCCCACCAAAGGAGTACGTGCAGATGGCAATGTAGGCTTTGGCTTCGGTAATGCGGGCGATGTTGCTTTGGGTTGGACTAAAATCTCGAGTGGTTTTAGCACCTACTTTGGTTTTGGTGATGTACTTCAGGGTGATGTTACCCAACAAGTGGTGGCCTTTAGGGTCAATGCAGGAACTTTGCTGGGTGCTGCCCCCTCGAGCCGTTTATTTAGTGTGGGTGGCTCAGACTTGGCAGTTCCTAACTCGTTTACCATTCACGGCTACGACACACGGGAGTTTACTGGAAACAATTTTGTGACTTTCGGTGCCGAATACCGCTTCAACCTCAATGTTTCAGCGGGTGTTGCCCAAGGTTTGTATTTGGTAGCCTTTGCCGATGGGGGAGACGCTTGGAAAGACCGCGATTTTCAAGCCAAGTTGGGCGGTGGATTTGGCGCACAACTTAACTTAGGTTTTGGCGGCGCACGCTTGCCTTCTTTGCGCTTCGATTATGGATTTAGCGAAAAGTATCCACAAGGCAAGTTTTACTTTAGATTGGGGAACTTCTTCTAAATTGTAAATAAAAACATAGCTCGAGCAGATTAGGTTTCGCTCGAGCTATTTATAAACTAAGGTAAAAACGCACAAAAATAAGAATTCACAAAAATAAGGTAGGGGCGGTTTTCAAATCCGCCCAATCACGCCAAAAGCTCAAAAGATAAACCCACCCTCGAGGGAATCCAAGACTCTTGTACGCTCTCGAGGGAAATAACTATTTCTCCACTAAACTGCTCAATTCGCAAAGACTTTGGCAAATGTGGGCCAAGATGGGTTTAAAACTCATCCCTACAGTGCCTTATCCCTTGAGGGTGTTGTTATTTTCTAATGCGTTTTAAAAAGGCAAATCATCACCATTCTAGCCAATTCCAAAATCACCTCAAAATTACCTCAAAATCACCGAGTATAGCTCAATCTTGGCACTGGGTCGCACATCCTGCCTGCTGGCAATGCCCACCAGCACGCCCCCGCCAATGCTTTTGAGCTTGCTAATCAACTCGAAAGTCTCTTGGTCGGAAAGGCCCGCCTCCAAAATATTCTCGAGGGGCATTCCTTGCTGCTGCAAGGTTTGAATCACACTTTCCACCAGAGCGTCAATCTGGGTGCGTAAATCCTCGCTCGAGCGCAGATTGTTGGCGGTTCCCACCGCAATCAGTTTGCTGCCCATCGGTTGTGCTTTTTGAAACAGCAAGGTATCGGGAATCATTTCGGCGTAAACGCGCAGCGGATAACCCCGTACCACATTGGTTCCGCTTCGCAAAATCACCAGTTTTTGGCTGGCATCGCTGCCCAGCCGCTCGAGCAGGGCGGTTTTTTCTAGGTCGCTCATCACGCTCGAGGGGGTTCCTTTGGCACCTTTGGCAGTGGCAACCCGCATGGCTCGCTGCAAAACCGCGTTCAGGCTGGGTAAATCGGGTTTTTGCAACACGCTTTCAAAGACCAAATCCCCTTTTTGGTAGGCAAAATCCCCTGTTTTTTGGGCCTCGAGTTCGGTTTTTTGGTTCTCGAGGGCTTTGCGAAGTTGGTTTTGTTGTTCACTGAGTTTTTGAGTCTCGAGCCGCAATTGGTTGTTGTCGTCTTGGAGTTTGCTCCGCAACTGATTCAAACGATCCAAATCTTGTTGGCTAAGCAACTTGGCTTTTTTAAGCTGTTCACTCTCCAAAGTCAAACGGTTGGCTTGAATTTGCAGAATAGTGGAACGGTTTTGCAATTGGGTAAAATCGTTGCGAGTTTTTTCCAAATTCTGGCGCTCACCCCGCAGCTCATTGCCCAACTGGGTATTTTGTAAACGAATTTGTTTGCTTTGGGCCTCGAGGGTTGTTTTTTGTTTTTCCAAAATGATTTTTTGTCCCTCGAGGGCATTTTTTTGTTTTTCCAGAATGGTTTTCTCTCGAGTGAGGATTTGGCTGGTGTTTTGCAAGTTACTTATCTTATTTTGAAAGCTGAGTGCTTGAGTTTGCAGTTCTTGGCGCTGATTACGCAAATCGATCAATTGTTTTTGACGGGTGCTTAACTCGAGCTGATTGGCCTTCAAATCCTGCTCTTGCTTGATCCGTTGGGTTTCGATGGTTTTGATGCGTTCTTCGGCAGTTCCCACACTGCGTTCGAGGTCATCGGCCCGTTGGGAGAGCAATACATTTTTGCTTGCCAAATCGCGCGAGTTTTCCTCGAGGGTTTTGACTTCTTTGCGGAGGGTTTCGCGTTGCGTAATCGCTACCTTGACTGCTTTAAGTGCGCGGCTGGTCTCAATTTGGGCCAGTTCACGCTGGACTTGGCTAGTCTCGAGCGCTTTTTGTTGTAGGGCGATGTTTTTTTGTAAGGGTTCCACTTCGGTTTTAAGCTGTTGTACCTCGAGTCTTAAGGCATCCGCTTGGGATATATCACGAATCGCTTTTTGATTGAGTAAAGCAAAGCCCAAAACACTAACCAAACTGATCAGCATTCCCGAGGCAATGGCGTAAATCAGGGCGGTGGTTTTGGGTCTTAAACCAAATAAACGGAAGTGTTTTCGCCCCACACGGCGACCTACTTCATCGCCCGCATAAGCAATAAAGCCCGCAAGCAGTACGATAAAGATTAAAAAGAGCCAGAGCATATCAGCAGTTCACCCGTATGGATATAGATGGAATTCAAAGAAGAGATTCAAAGACATTTTGAACTGCTTATGGTGATCTTAAATTCGAGGCTTCTAGGTGGGGATTAGATATGAAACTCATCCCCCAAATAATGATCCATTGCCGATTGATCCTTCACAAACTCTTGGGGGGTTCCTTGAAATTGCACGCTGCCGTCATACATCAAATATACGCGGTCACAAATTGCCATGGTCTCGCGCACCGCATGGTCGGTGATAAACACCCCCAGCCCCCGCTTTTCGCGCAACTCGCGGATCAAACGCTGAATTTCCCGCACGCTTTTGGGGTCAACCCCTGTGAAGGGTTCGTCCAGCAAAATAAAATCGGGATCGGTGGTCAGCGCCCTGGCAATTTCGAGGCGGCGGCGCTCGCCCCCCGAGAGGGTATAGGCCATGCTGTTTGCCAGCGGGGTCAGGCTAAATTCCTCGAGCAGTTGGTCTGCGCGGGTTTCTTGCTCGAGCTTGCTTAGATTTTGGAACTCGAGAATCGCCAGCAGATTGTCCCTTGCGGTCATTTTACGAAAAGCGCTGGGTTCTTGGGGCAAATAGCCCAACCCCATGCGGGCGCGGCGGTGCATTGGCTCACGGGTGATGTCTTGGTTGCGTAGGGTGATGGTTCCACCGCCTGGCTGTACAAAGCCCACCATCATATAAAAGGTGGTGGTTTTACCCGCACCGTTGGGGCCGAATAGCGCTACAATTTCGCCGCGTTTGATCGACAAATCGACCCCGCGTACCACCTGGCGTTTGCCATAACTTTTAGTCAAGCCCTTGGCTGCCAGCTCGAGGGTTTGGTTTTCACTCGAGCGCAAATCGCCCTTCAGATCAGCCGTTATCATTGCTGTTCAACATAACATAACTGAGTGTGCGGGCTATGAATGGGGGCAATGGGGTTTGGGGGTTTTGGAAAAGCTGAACATGTGTCTGGCTCGAGGGCAAAGGAAGATATTGGGTTTAGCTATTGTGCCAAAATAATATACCAAATGTGCAGTTTCATACTCTATTCATGATCTGATAAAATATAAGCCATTGTGCGCTTTCGCCCCTCGAGCCAAACCCCTTACACTTGGCTCGAGGAAATCACTATGACCACAGCCGATCAAAACCCATACATCGACACGGGCGAACACCCCTTGCTGTACCTTGCCAAAAGTGGCAGTCACCTTTTTGGAACAGATACCCCCTCGAGCGATCTGGACATTAAGGGGTTATTTTTGCCGACCAAAAGCAGTTTATATTTGCAAAATTCTCCACGGCAATTTTCCAACAACAGCAACCTGAGCGACCAAAAAAATACCAAAGAGGATACCGATGTCACCGTGTGGTCTTTGCAATTTTGGCTCGAGCTGCTGCAAAAGGGCGACCAGAACGCGATTTCGCTGCTGTTTTCGTGGACACACCCTGGGGCGGTTTTGCAAGCCGACCCCCGTTTCCTTGAGCGGTTAAAGTCGCTCGAGCCTGGGCGTTTACTCAGCCGTAAGCTCAATGGCATGATCGGTTTTGTGGCCTCGCAAGCGGTGCGCTATACCGACAAAGGCAAGCATTACCGCGCCCTAAAACTGGTGGTGGATGTGCTGGAAAATGCCCCGCTCGAGGCCAAAATACAAGATACTTTGCAGGAACTGTTCCAACGCGCCCCGCTCGAGCTGTTTGAGGGTTGGGAAAATATGCTGTATGTGCGGGAAAAAGAAGAGCATTCCCACCGTGCCGAAGGGGTTTTTTGGATTTTGGTGGTGGTTGGTAAAATGTACGATTACAATGCGGGTGCAAAATGGGCGCTCGAGTCTTTGAAACCCGAGCTGAACAAATACGGCAAACGGGCGCTGCTTGCCTCGCAATCTGGAGTGGATTTTAAAGCCTTCAGCCACTCTTTGCGGGTACTCGAGGAGATTCGGGTTTTGCACCGCACAGGAACCCTCGAGTACCCCCATCCGCTCGAGTTTGCCAAATATTTAACCTCCGTAAAGCTGGGAGAATTTGGCTATGAAGCGTTGGTGGCCTCCCTCGAGGAACGGTTGGCTTTGACCGAAGCAGCCGCGCAAAACAGCGTGTTGCCACTGGAATTTGATGTTCAGTATGCCCAAGATTTTTTGCTTGAGTGGTATAAATGAAGAACCCATCATGAACAAAACCCCCCTCGAGGAATTTACACATCAGGTCGTCGAAACCCTAAAAAATGCAGGCGGCACGGTCTATCAAGTGGGCGGCTCGGTTCGGGATCAACTCCTTGGCCTCGAGTCTAAAGATGTAGATCTGTTGGTTACGGGGATTTCGGGAGAAACTGCGTACAAAAGCTTATCTAACTCTGCATGGAAGGTGGATTTGGTGGGTAAGAGCTTTGGGGTGTTTAAGGTCTACCTCGAGCCTGACACGCTGGATGTGGCCCTGCCTCGAGTGGAGCGCAGCACGGGCAGCCATCACCGTGATTTTGAGGTGCATTACAGCCAAGATATTTCGCTAAAAGAAGACCTCGAGCGGCGGGATTTTACGGTGAATACCTTGGCGCTGCGCCTGACGGCGGCCCAGCCCGAGAGGTGCTGTAGTTGGGCCAGGACAGGGGAAGATGCCCCTGTTCTCGAGGATTATTTTGGTGGACGTGCCGATCTGGAAAGCAAGATTTTGCGGGCGGTGGGCGACCCCAAAGCGCGGTTTGAGGAAGATCCACTGCGAATGTTGCGGCTAGCGCGGTTTATGGCTAAGTTGGATTTTGAGGTGGAGGCCCACACCGCGCAGGCAGTGCGGGACAATGCGGATTTGATTAGCACGGTTTCCCTCGAGCGGGTTTTTAGCGAACTGAAAGGGCTGCTCTCGAGCCAGTATCCGTCTGGGGTGCTGCGAGCGCTGCGGTTTTTGCGGGATTCTGGACTGCTCGAGCGGCTGATTCCCGAATTCAAGGCCACTTTTGGCTATGACCAGAAAAATCCCTACCATCACCTGACTTTGGACGAACACATCTTTGAAGCGGTGCGCTACGCAGTGCAACACGGTTTTAGCCTCGAGAGCCGCTTGGCTTTGCTGTTTCACGATATTGGCAAGCCCCAGACCCAAAGTTTTGACGAAAAAGGCGTGGCTCACTACTACAAACATGATTTGGTGGGCGCGGAAATGGTGAGGGAAATCCTCGAGCGGTTGAAGGCTTCGCTGGAAGAGCAAAAGTGCATCATCAAATTGGTTTTTCAGCATATGCGCCCGCCCCTGAACGGCTCGAGCAAGGTTTTGCGGAATTATGTACATGATTTGGGGCAGGATTGGCCTATTGGCCTCGAGGTAAGAGAAGCAGATCGTGCAGCACACGCGGGAATCGACGAAGCATCACTCCAAGAATCGCTCGAGCGAATCCGTACTCAATGCCTCGAGGTTGCCGCGCAGGTTGCCACTTTCGATGAACGGGTTTTGGCAGTGTCTGGCCTCGAGCTGATCCAGCGTTACGGGTTGCAGGGTTCTCAAATTGGGGTACTGAAAAAAGCCGCCGCCCAAGCAGTTGTGGACGGCGAACTCGAGAATGAGCGGGATGCGATTTTGGAGTGGCTCGAGGGGCATAAAGACCGTTTGCTCGAGCCATCTGGATCAGCGTGAACGAGTGCAAGAATAGTATCTTTCACTCGAGTTCAGGAATACATGATGTGCCTCAGGCTCGAGCCTTGCGTTTATCAAAATCCAACATGGCGGATAGAACCACGACCAAAGCGATGATTTGGATAAATCCACCCGCAAAGATACCAATAGGGATGGTCGCCAGCGCAAAAAGGGCGGTGATAAGCCTCGAGTGGCTGGGCGTGATACCGACCAATTGGCGAAAAGTAGCCTGTCCCAATAAATACAAGGCAATACCAATCCCAAGGCTCCAAGCAGCAGCAGGTGGTGTATTGTGCAAATGAGCAATAATCTGTTTGATCCCCGCTGCTAAGATAATGATACCCAAAATCAGTAAAAAATGAGCATACCCATAACCAGAGGCGGCTATTCGAGTATGCTGCTTACCTGTGGCTCGAGCTAGTGCTTGTTCGGCATAGTGGTCATCGTGATCAAAGTAGATCCACCACAAGCAAGCATTGAGAACCAAACCCAGTAGACATGCGAAAATTAAGGGAAAGCCAAGCACTTCTTGTTTGGCCCCCACTCCAATACCCACCACCGACTCACCCAAAGCAATCAAAATAACCAAACCGTGCCGCTCGGCAAAATGGCTCGAGGAGACCACAAAATTCCGATCTTGGCGAAGAAAGCTTGAAGAGATTAAAATAAGTACAGCTAAAATCCAAAATCCCGCTTTGTAAGGGTTTTCAAGAAATGCCGCGAGTATAAAACATAGACATGCTCCAAAATTATAGGGAGCTATCCTCCAAATTGCCTGCACCGAAGAGGCATTAACTGAATGATTGAACAATATAAAATGAATCAGCATCACCAAGAAGTAGGCAAGTGCAAAGACCAAGCCACCCGCATCAAATGCGGAAGGAATCGCCAAAGCCATCACCAAGAAACCCACCATAGCCAATAAAATAAGCACTCGAGTTTTGGTTTGTTGCAAGTTGGAATTGTTGGTCAACCACACATAACCCGCATATATCCACCAGATAATTGAGAGTAATAACGGAATCCGCAACCACTCGAGCGGCTGATGGGCTTCAATCACTAATTCGGTGAGTTGGGTAATGGTGAACACAAAAATCAAGTCAAAAAAGAGTTCTAAAGTACTCACTTTGAGCGATGCTGGATCGGTTTGATGCTGGCTCGAGTCGGTAGGTGTACCTTGTGGCATGGGTTTATTCTAAGGGTTTCGATCACTCTGGTCGTTTTGACCACTGTTGAGTGGAAAGTACATTTTCTCTGAGCGCAGCTTTACCCAAGTGCGGCTATTGCGTTGCTGGCATCCCGATCGAGCTGTACGATCAATTGTTTCAAGGACAGGATTTCGGATTCGGTGGTTTTAAGACGATTTTCAGACTCGTCCAATTCTTGCACCAATTTGGAGCGTAAGCGCCCTTCGTCTCCATCTCGAGCCAAAGGCGCAAGGTTGCCTTGGATTTGATTTTACGGGTTTGGCACTTTCCATCATCTGGCTCGAGAGTTTTGCCGCAGGTTTTGGTACGCTTTGCGCTCTAGCCATCCCACCTGCGGCGGCAGCAACCGGAGCCGCCATCACGGACATAGCGGAGTCCATGTACTCAAATTGAATGGGTATACTTACAGTATCGTATGTGATTAGCGACCTCTCGAGGGGGTGAGATGGGCAGATGAGCGGGTAGACACT
>JANYFS010000271.1 GCA_025359705.1 Deinococcales bacterium
CTCGAGTGGATAGTCATTTGTAATGCCGCTCGAGCGATTTCTGGGTTAAACTGACCGCCAAGATGTCTACCGAAAATCTTTCAAACCCAAACCCTACAGCCCTCGAGAATTCACATGAGGGTTCACACGAACATTTATCAGAGCTTTTCCCGCTCTCAGACGGCATTGGCTCCGTTTCCTTGGTGCAGTACGTCGGGGACGACTCGAGCATTGTGCGGGCCGCCAGGGTTTCTTTTGCGGGCGATTTGGCCCCCTTTGATGCAGAGAAAGATGCCAAGTTAATTAAGTATCTGCTCAAACATCAACACGGCAGCCCTTTTGAACATAATCTGATTACTTTTAGAGTAAGATGCCCAATCTTTATAGACCGTCAATGGGTTAGACACAGAGTCGGGGTTTCTAAAAACGAAGAATCGGGCAGATATATTACCCTGCGCGAAGAGTGCTATATTCCTGGTCAATTTCGGATACAGGCTAAGAACAATAGGCAGGCCAGCCGCGAAGATGATGGCAAGCTTGATCAAGACAAGGCACACACGCTTTATAAAAACGCTTGGAAAAATGCCTTTCAAACCTACCAAAGTTTGCTCGAGCTGGGTGTAGCACGCGAGCAAGCTAGAGGTGTATTGCCGCTAAGTTTGTATACCAGTTCGTACTATACTTTTAATTTACGCTCGCTTTTTCATTTCCTCGAGCTGCGCGATCATGAAGGGGCGCAGTGGGAAATCAGGCTGTATGCAAGGGCTTTGGCAGAATTGGCAGAACCTTTATTTCCTGCGGCGTTTGCGGCTTGGCGGGAATTGCACGCGGAGCATTGAATATTTTTAGAATATTGCACATTTTTAGAATATTGCATATAATACAATTCGAGTAACAAAAAGGAGATCTCATGAAAAAAATCTGGCTTTTGCTAGGTGTGATATTGTCATGTACCGCATTTGCAGGTACGACTAGCCAAACAGCAGTTCCGTTGCTGGTCAATTTGGAACAAAAATACTCGGGAACCACCTGTGATGCAGGTGCGCCCACAGGTAGTGTGTGTTTAAATGTGACTGGTACAGGAACTATTGCAGGTTTGGGCAAAGTAGAGATGAAACGAGTGGTGCAAATTGATGCCGCCTCTGCTGATCCCAAAAAAGGAACCACTAAAGGTAAATTAACTTTTGAAAATGGTGACTTTTTAAATTTTCGCGCAGTAGGCAACGTCATGTTTGAAGATGGAACTGCCAGTTACAATTTCATTATCACTGGGGGTACGGCTCGGTTTAAAAATGCAATCGGTGGAGGAATAATCACCGTACCACCACCCAGTGGGTCAGTTCGTGAATTATGGAGTGGAGTGCTTTATCTCGAGCCAGAAGCAGCTAAGTAGTAGAAATTATTTAGGTTGGGGGCAGGTTTCAAACCTGCCCGCTTTTATGCCTCGAGGGATAAAAAATCTCTATCTCGAGCGTTTCTCTTTGTTTTCTCGAGGAAAAATATTTTTATCTTTCTTAATGGGATGCCCTCGAGGGTATTATGGGTTTACGTTTTGATACTAGAGGGTTTTAATTTTTAATTTGTGGCTGGCTCTATCATCCGAATTTCAGATTGAAGCAAACCAATAATATGAAAATTCCCGCTTGTATAATTGACCGTAGCTTGATAACTGCCCCGCTCGAGGCGACCATCGTTACCCAGCAATACATTATAGTTAAAACTCAAAGGCTCAATCAGGCGCTCCTGAATACCTGAATCTGGGCTAGAAATTGTTCCGACAGGGTGATACATGTTAATCCGCACCGAAGTCTTTTGTCCCAACGTTTTTACTGTGCGGGTAATTTTACCATCCAATACAGAAGTTTCTCCACCTATAATGTCGTGTATATTATCGTTAAACTCGAGCTTTTCCTCGAGTGCGGCTCCATATAGCTTTGGTAAGTCTCCCCAAGGCGTATGCTCAAACTTTTTCGCAGAACGCACTCGAGGGGATTGTGGGGTTGCAATATCCGCGTTAAAGTTAGGTGCAGTAATTGAACCATCTGGCTGATAGATAAAGTTTTGCAGGGTGGTGCCTTGTGGCGTAAAAAATTGAGCATTGCTCGAGCGGCAAGTGGTGGTATAGCCCACTTCCAAGGCTCCATTTTCCTGCTGCGCCCTAACCTCTTCCAGCATTTGGCAAGCTAGGGTCACGCGCATGGTATTTTCGCTCTGTGGCAGGCTTTGCACCGTCGGCACTGGCCCCTTGCTCGAGCCAGTGCCATCCCAAATCCAACCCGAAAGTGTGATTTGATAGGTGCGTTTGGCCCCCACAGGAGCCGTAAACAATACCGAAGTTGCACTCGAGCTGGACAGCAACACCGCCGCAAAAAGCATCACAATTTTCATAAGATAAGTGTATCCGTTTTGAACCCTCGAGCGCGTGAAGATGGGGGTTTACTTTAGGCTCGAGCGGTAAGGCGCAGGCGTGAGGATGTTATTGAGATCAAAGACATTTTTATCAAGTCGCCCCGTGAGGCCAATAATGATTGCGGTATTTTTTGGATTTTTAGACCACTCGAGCGGAGTCTTTGCAAAAATACGATCTCTATCTTCGCCCGTAAAAGTCAATTTTCCTTTCAAGTCCGCTTGTGCAAAACTGTAGTATAATCCACCATCTTTATGAACATCGTTTCTCCAACGCAGCATCATGTACATAGAATTGGGAACTGCTGTAACAACGATTTTTGGGTACGTTGTCATAGGCCACAGGGGAGCGGCTGTTGAAAATTTAATACCAAGATTCCAAGCATTAATGTCTTTGAAAGTAAAATAAAATACCGCATATCTTATATCAAAGATCTTTCCTTCTTGCTTCAATTTAATTTTAGAATTATTAAAAGTAAGCGCAGGGTTATTAAATGAATCAATGAAAATCGAATTTTTGACCTTGCTTCCACTTAATCTCAGGTCTTCAAGAGCAAGTAAATCTGTCATATAAAAAATATTATTTTTTTGGCAATAACCCATAAAATCCAAAGAATGATCACTACTTGTAAAACACTCCTTCGCGCTAGATTTTCTCTTTTTAATTTCAGCACTTAAGAGCGGATTTTCTGCCATATTTATCTTTAACGATTCAAAAAAAGAGTCAGAATCAACCCACATGGGTCGCAGATAGCCCATCGTTTTGTCAATCGGCATTATTCTGGGATCAACCAGATAACCTACACTTCTGCTTGCTGCTACCAAGCTCGAGAGGGTAAATCCCACACCCAGCAGGCCCAGCGTAAGCACTTTTCCCAGTGTGGGCAGGGTGTAAATGCGGGTCATGGCTCGAGATAGGGTTTGGGGTGCGCCCATTTCCTCGAGGGCTTTATGCATGGCTTGGGTGGGGCTTAGGCCCGTGATGTGTAGCTCCCGCGCCCGTAGCTCGAGGTTTCCGCGCAATTCCCGCATAACCCGTTCTTTGGCTGCGCCCACCAAGCCTTTGCTGGCAGTGTTCAAATATCGCTCGAGTGGACTGTTCAGTGGATTATTCAGTGGATCACGTGGATTATTCATAAATGCACCCCCAAAAGACCAACTTCCAAAAACGGTTTCATCATGCCTGTAAAAGCGGCAAAGCTGCGACGTTTGTCCTCGAGGGCTTTGCCCCCCGTCTCGGTAAGGTGATAATACCGCACAGGACTGCCCCCACGCGGCGGCGTGCGCTCTTCCGAGGCTACAAAACCACTTTGCTCGAGGCGGTGCAAGGCGGGGTACAAACTGCCCGCACCCACGCTAAACTTACTCTCAGTCAAGAGGCTGACCTCTTTGGTCATTTCCAGCCCGTACTTTTCCCCCCGCTCGAGTACGCTCAGTAAAATCAGCTCGAGGTTTCCTTTAAACAGTTGTACGTCCATACTTCCTCCGTTTGAAGACCTATCGAACTTCGATATAACTTTTCGATATGACTTTACGATATCGGACTTCGATATGTCAAGCGGCTAGCCTTCTGCGGTATTATCATCCCATGAATCCCCAAAATTTTTACCAAATTTTGTTGAAAAGCGTCGCCGACTTTAACGCGGATCGTGTGCCACGTTTGGGGGCGGCGCTGGCTTTTTATACCTTGTTTAGCATTGCCCCGCTGATTGTCGTGGCGGTTGGGATTGGTGGCTTGCTATTGCGTGGAACCAATCTGCAAAACCAAATTTCGGAGGCGGTCAGCAGCTCTTTGGGTACATCTGTGGCTGAGGCGCTCAATGGTTTTATTAACAATGCGGTTAAGCCGCAAACCAGTTCGAGCTTGACCGCTACCATCATTGGTGCGGTGTTGGCCCTCTTTTTGGCCTCGGGGATTTTTTTGCAGATCCAAGACACACTCAACACCATGTGGGACTTGCATCCAGCCCCAGATCCAGCCTTGCCGTGGTGGAAAGGGTTATTAAAAGTGTTGTGGTCGCGGTTGTGGTCAATTGTGGCGGTGCTGGTTTTTGGTGTAGTGATGATCGGATTTCTGGTCGCTCGAGTGGTGCTCACTTCTTTCGAGCAACAACTGAATTTTTCTCAAGTTCCTTATGTTTTAGCTCTATCCAATGGTGGTTTATCGGTTGCTTTATTCACTTTGATGTTTGGTTTGATTTTCAAGTATCTACCCGAAATCCGTTTACCTTGGCGGGATGCCTTATTGGGTTCTTTTGTTACTTCACTCCTGTTTACTTTGGGTCAATATCTGATTGGCGAATATATTGCCAGAGCTGCCCTTACTTCTGTTTATGGGGCGGCGGGTTCTTTGGTTGCGTTGTTGTTATGGATCTATTACTCGAGCCAAATTTTGCTGTTTGGCGCAGAAGTGACTTGGGTCTATGCCAATAGCCACGGAACCAAAGCCCTATTGCAGCGCCGAGCAGCACAGGCCCGCGAACAACTCTTACTCGAGGTTCCCACCGAAAAGGACAGCTACCGCCCACCTCCCTCGAGGGCAAGTGTGAGTATGGTAGGTGGTTTGATGGGTATGATTTTAACCATCCTGATTTTGCCGTTTATTCTAATTTGGAGCGCATTGCGTATCTTTCGCAGAAGGTAATCATGAGACCCGATCTAATACTTAATTTAATTTTCACAGTAGCTTTGCCCGTTTTGATGCTACAGCAAAACCTATTTGGTTTGGGTTGGGGTGTTTATTTATGGGTGGGAACAATCGGTGCATTTATGCTGGCGGCTTTGATCCCCTTCGCCTATTTGCTTTTTGCTCAGATTAAACATAAAACTGTTTCACTACTTTGGACTTTGGTGACATACTCAGCGCTTTTGGGAGCATTGGCGGCCTTTTGGTGGGTGGATGGCCTGTGGTTTGCGATCAAAGACTCGAGCCATTCCATTTTCTTGGCTCTAATTTGCTTTGTTTCGCTAATCGTCAAAAAGCCTTTGTTCTATTGGGTACTCCTCGAGCTACTCAACCCGCAAACCCCAGAGGAGCATAAATTGCTCGAGTGGGCCAATCTGCAAAAATCGGTGATCTTTTTAACCCGCTCGAGTACCCTACTACTGATGTGCAAAGGAACTTTTGTATCTTTGGTCAATATTTGGGTTAAGTATCATATCGTCACTGCGCGATTCAAAACCCTCGAGTTTAACCAGCAGTTGTCTCATGCCATTGCTATTATGATTCCTTTATCGTACCTAACCACTGCATTGGTCTATAGTTTAATTATCTTTTTGTGGTGGCGAGCTTTTAGAATGCCGCTCAAAACCATCCTGATGCGCTCGAGCTGGTGGGATGCTTTGGCACGTTTCGCAAATAGACTATAATCGCCACACATGAAAGACTTTAAACAGAACCAAACTGTTCACCCCTCGAGTGAAAATCAACAGGAAAATCAACAGGAAAATCAAACATGACCGCACCCAACACCTCGAGTATTCCCCATTCCATTGGCAAAGTATTGGGAACCGCAGAGGCTACCCCGCTGCAATTTTGGTTTTGGGTCGATCCAGGCTCGAGCGTGCAACTCGACGATTTGGTGGTGCTGGAAAGCCAAAAGCCCAGCGGCGAAATGGTGCGCTACTACGGGGTGGTGGATCAGGTTCGCAAAATCCACGAAGGGGTCAGCTTTGAATCCGATGTACAAAGTGTTTCGGACGGGATTTTGCCCGCCCAAGTCAGCTATAGCGCCCATGTTTTGGTGACACGGGTCGATCCTGAAGAGTTCATCCCGCCCCATCCGGGCGACGCGGTGTTTAAGGCCGAAGGTAAATCCCTCGAGATGGCGTTGTACCAAGACCGCATGGACTCGAGGTTGGCGGGTGGGGTGCTGCGCTCGGGTGATCCGGTGTTTATCAATTTCGATTTTTTGAATGGTAAAAATGGGGCGCACATCAATATTTCGGGGGTTTCGGGGGTAGCGACCAAAACCAGTTATGCTCTGTTTTTGCTCTATTCCATCTTCAATAGCCAAGCCCTCGGTACCGAGCGCTCGGGCAGCAAAGCGGTGATTTTTAACGTCAAGGGCGAGGATTTGCTGTTTTTGGATCGCCCCAATGCCCAGCTCGAGCGCAAAGAGCGGGAAATCAGCGCCGCCAGAGGGCTGAGCAAAGATCGCTACGCCATTTGTGGCCTGCCCAAAACTCCCTTCGAGTCGGTGCAGTTTTTAGCCGCACCTCGAGCCAGCACCGACCCCAGCATGATTTTTCCCGATGTGGAGCAGCGCAAAATTGGGGTGACCCCTTATTTGTGGACATTGCGGGATTTTTGTTTGCGCCGCTTTTTGCCCTACTGCTTTGCGGACCGCGAATCCAGCCTGAACTTGGGTTTTTTGATTGGACACCTCGAGGAGCGGCTGTTTCGGGTTGCCAAAGATGGCCTCGAGACCCCGTTTTTAACCGTTTCGGACTGGATTCCCGAAGACCCCACCGAACTGCTCGACCTCGAGGTGCGTTTTGATGAATTGGGCAAACAACGCATCGAAACCTTCGAACATTTGATCGGCTACATCGAGTATAAATTGCTCGAGCAAGACGGCGAAGGAGACCGCAAATGGGTTGCCAAACAAAATCCAGGCACCTTGCAAGCTCTGATCCGCCGCTTGCGCGGGGTTGCCAAGTTTTTGTCGCCCTTAATTCGCGGGGATATTTCCGTAACCCAAGCCGAAAAATACCGCCCCAATGTGCTGCGGGCCGAGTTTCAATTGTCGGTGGTGGATATTCACAACCTGAGCGGTCATGCCCAAATGTTTGTGGTTGGGGTGATTCTAAAAGAGTTGTTTGAGCAAAAAGAGAAAACAGGCCGCCGCAACAGTGTGTTTGTGGTACTGGACGAGCTAAACAAATATGCCCCTCGAGAGGGCAATTCTCCAATCAAAGATGTATTGTTGGATATTGCCGAGCGCGGGCGCAGTTTGGGAATTATTTTGATTGGGGCGCAGCAAACCGCCTCGGAAGTGGAACGGCGGATCACCTCCAACGCCGCCATTCGGGTAGTGGGCCGCCTGGATGCTGCCGAATCCGAACGCCCTGAATACCGCTTTTTGCCCGCCGCCTACCGTTTGCGGGCCAGCATTTTGCAACCAGGCACCATGATTGTGCAACAACCCGATGTTCCTACCCCCGTGATGATCAGTTTTCCCTTTCCTGCATGGGCTACACGGGTAGACGAAGACCAAACCGCCGCCCTAAGTGATACTGAGGAAACTCAGCTCGAGGCGGCGCAGTGGTTGGATTTGTAGTCGCTGCGCTCGAGGGAGGGTAAGAGGGTAAGAGGGTGTGGCTCGAGATTTACCCATTGTTACGAACCACGAAAAACGAATAACGAACCACGAATTCTATACCTGCCCTTCCCAATCCTTACCGTGCTGCACAAATAATTGATTCAACTTTTCGGAAACATCCCCCTCGAGCGGGCCGCGCGTGACCACATCCATATTGTGTGTAAGGTGTTTGAGGTCGCGGGTTCCTACAATGCTGCTCGAGACACCAGGGGCAAAGGCGGTGAAGCGTAGGGCCAACTCCAGCGGATCACTGCCCAGCTCGAGGTTCATGGTTTTCCAGCGTTCCCAGTAGACTTCAGCGTAATCGCCCACGGGCCGCTGCTCAAAGCGCCAAGGCGCATTTCCAATCGGGCGCTTGGCAATCACTCCAAGGTGTGGGGCTTGGGGTAAAAGCTCGAGCAGGCTGTGTTGGTCGAATAGATTGACCGAGGTCTGCACACTGCCCACCTTCCCCGAATTGAGCGCGTAGGCCAGAGCCGCATTTTCGCCCGAATAGGCGACCACCCGTACCCAGCCTTGCGCCTGCACAAACTCGAGCGCCTGCCATATAGCGTCTTGCTCGAGGGTTTCTTGGGGGCAGGAATGCAAATGGAAAATGTCCAAATAGTCGGTCTGGCAGGTACGCATGGCCTGTTCCACCCCGCGCACAATGCAGTCGTAGCTCCAGTCCGCTGCACCTTCCACCCCGTAGCCACCTTTGGTAGACAAAATAAAATCTTTGCGCCGCCACGACAAATGCCGCCCAATACGGGCTTCGGACTGGTCGTAACCTTTGGCGCTATCGATCAGATTGATTCCCAAATCCAGAGCGCGGTTCAGCAAGGTTCCCGCTTGATCCTCTGAAAGATCGTTGCCGCCCACATGTCCTGCACCAAAACCCAATACCGATACCTCGAGTCCTGTGTTGCCGAAAGGTCGTTTTTGCATAGGTTTATTTTATGTGTCCACAAAGCCCACACCAACCTCGAG
>JANYFS010000281.1 GCA_025359705.1 Deinococcales bacterium
TTGGCATTCCCGCACCTCTTGAGCGGACTCAATGTGGTATTCGGTCAAACGGCGTTCGGTCTCGAGCAGCAAATCCCCAATGCTCAGGCCCAAAAGTTCGCGGATCATTTTGCGCCGCATCATTTCGTTCCAGACTTGGCCTGTAAAACCATCAGCAAAGTCACAACGCCGCTCGAGTTCTTGCCAGATCGGGAGTTCTGCCAGCAGTGCGGGGCTAAGAATTCCCGCCTTCAGGCCATCGTCTAGGTCGTGGGCATTGTAGGCGGTGGCATCGGCAATCGCGGCAATTTGGGCCTCGAGCGAGGGGCGCAGCTCAGGTTCAAAGGCAGCCGCGTAAGGCGCAAGGTTGGGGGTTTCGGGGTGGTGCTTGACCATACCCTCGAGCGCTTCCCAAGACAAATTCAAACCATCAAAGCCCACATAACGCCGCTCGAGTTCGCTGACGATGCGGAAAGACTGCTGGTTGTGGTTAAAACCGCCCGCATGGTGCTGCTGCATCAGCTCGTCCAGGGCATCTTCCCCCGCATGTCCAAAGGGCGGGTGTCCCAAATCGTGTGACAGGGCCAGCACTTCCACCAAAGTCTCATTGGCTCCCAGTGCCACCGCCAAACTGCGCCCCACCTGGGCTACCTCGAGGGTGTGGGTCAGGCGGGTGCGGTAGTAATCGCCCTCGTGGTTGACAAAAACCTGGGTTTTGTACTCGAGCCGCCTAAAAGCGGTGGTGTGCAAGATGCGGTCACGGTCTTTTTGAAAAGGAGTGCGGTAATCACTCTCTGGCTCGAGGTAAAACCGCCCCTTGGTCTGGCTTTCACGGGTGGCGTAGCCCGCCAAAAAACCCTCTTGACGCTCGAGCAATTCCTGACGCGAAAGCAACATGGCTCGAGTGTACCGAGAAAGTGGGGTAAGGGGGTGAGGTTGAGCGGTTCAGAAGTTTTGCAGAACTAGAACTCTGGGCGGGAATGGATCGAGACTCGAGCGCCCACAATCAAAGATTCAAAAACATTCATGGGTATATCCTAACTCAGCCCTCGAGTGGAATTTTAGAAAACCTTGAGGGTAAACTCGAGGGTAACTTGAGGGCTAAGCCAAATTGCCGATGTCTGGGACGGGGGAAAATCGTAGGCTCGAGCTGTACGGCCCAGAGCGCGGGTGTGAACTGGCCTCGAGCCTGCCAACATAACGGATGGCGGAAAACGGAAAACATTCCACCTAAATTATGCTATAATCGTAAAAAGATGCCCATAGAACCAACTCCAGAACCCACACCAATATCAACACCTATAATAACCCCCATGTCCGAGAGCCAAAAATCGCCCCATAACCCCTCCGCCCGCTTGCTCAAAGGGGCTGGGCTGGGGGCGCTGCCGCCGATGCTCGAGCAGTATGTGGAGCTGCGCGAACAGTATTCCGAATATTTATTGCTGTTTCAGGTCGGGGATTTTTATGAAACCTTCGGCGAAGATGCCGAACGCACCTCGAGGCTGCTGGGCATCACCCTGACCCATAAAACCAGCAAAGATTTTTCCACCCCCATGGCAGGAATTCCCATTCGCGCAGCCGATCAACATATCGAGCGGCTGCTGACCTTGGGAGTGCGGGTGGCGGTGGCGGATCAGGTGGGGGATTTAAACCAAGCAGTGGGCGGTTTGGTCGAACGCAAAGTCAGCCAAGTGCTGTCTCCAGGAACCCTGATCGAAGAGCGCTTGCTGCGCCCCGATGAAAATTATTTGGCGGCGGTTGCCACAGGGGACGGCTACGCACTGGCCTTGTTGGACTTGTCTACAGGCGAGTTTCGCTGCGCCCAAATGCTCTCGAGGAGTTCTCTGTACGACGAACTTGCCAAGCAACATCCCGCCGAAGTGCTGCTCTGCCCCGAAATCATGGAAAACGACAAAATGATGGCGGAATTCCGCTCGAGGTTTAGTCTGATGTTTTCCTCCACCCGCTTTGATGTGGAACACTGCCAGCTCGAGGTGGCTCAACAGTTTGGCAGTGTTCCTGAAAGTCTCAGTACCCCCGCCTTGTTGCGGGCTTGTGGTGCGGTGCTGGGCTATGCCCGTTTTGCCATGCAGGGCAATTTGCAAATGATCACCCGCCTGAGCCGCTACGAACCAGGCGCACATATGAACCTTTCGGAAAGCGCAATGGCAGCGCTCGAGGTGTTTAAAGCCTTCTCCAGCCAAGGCCGCACTTTGCTGGATGTGTTGGCCCAAACCCGAACTTCGGGGGGCCGCCGCCGCCTGCGGGCCTGGTTGCGCCAGCCACTGCTGGACGGTGAAGCCATTGCCGAGCGCCTCGATGCGGTGGGGTATTTGCGAAACCAAGCCGACCTGCGCGACACCGTTCGCAGCGTGCTGTACCGCGCCCACGACCTCGAGCGGCTGTCGGTGCGGGTGGCCTCGGGTCGGGCGCTGCCCCGCGAGATCGCAAGTTTGGCCCGTACCCTCGAGCTGCTGCCCGAACTCTGCGAAACCCTGAATGCCTCGCCTGGCCTGCTGCTCAGTGTGCGAGGCCGCCTGAATCCGCTGCCCGAAGTGCTTTCTTTGATTCGGGCCGCTTTGGTGGAAGATCCGCCGCTCAAAATGGCGGACGGTGGCCTGATCCGCGAGGGGTTCCATTCCGAACTCGATGCCCTGCGTAAAGAAGCCCTCGAGTGCCGTGAATGGATGGCTCAGCTCGAGGCTTCCGAACGCTTGCGAACGGGAATCAATACCCTCAAAATTGGCTACAACAATGTATTGGGTTACTTCCTCGAGGTGACTTTTGTTAAAAACGTGGGCAATATTCCCGAAGATTACAAACAAATTGCCACCCTCAAAGACCGCGCCCGCTATACCCGCCCCGACATCCGCGAAAAAGAGCGCCAAATTGCCAAAGCTGAAACCAGCGCCGCCACCCTCGAGCAGCAGGTTTTTGGGGAACTGCGTGACTCTTTGGCCCACTACGCCGATCACTTTGCCACCATTGCGGGTGCCTTGTCCGAGCTGGATGTGCTGTCTTGCTTTGCCGAAAGTGCCGCCTCGAGGGGGTGGGTGCGGCCTGCGACGTTGCGCGAGGGTAAGAGTGAGAGCGATCATCACGATGTTCGGCATGTGCGGCTGACTCAGGCGCGGCATCCCGTGGTGGAGGAGGCTTTGCGGGAACGGTTTGTGCCGAACGATGCGTATTTGGATGTGCAGCAGCGGGTTTTGATTATTACGGGGCCGAATATGTCGGGGAAATCGACCTATTTGCGGATGGTGGCCTTGTGCGCTTTGCTGCATCAAATCGGCTCTTTTGTTCCCGCAGACAGCGCCGAACTGCCCATTTTTGATGCCTTACACACCCGCATTGGAGCCTCCGACGATCTGGCGGGGGGGCGCAGCACGTTTATGGTGGAAATGTCCGAGCTGGCTCATATTTTGCACCAAGCCAGTGGGCGCAGTTTGGTTATTTTGGATGAAATCGGGCGGGGAACCAGCACCC
>JANYFS010000323.1 GCA_025359705.1 Deinococcales bacterium
CAATGGAAGCTACTCCCAAAACACTAGGGGTAATGGGAGTAGTAAGGTGGCTCGAGGGAAGCTGTTCAGGACAATAGCAATTGCCGAATGGCTCCAAAGTGATAGGTCGAATGCGCCAAGATTGCCACCGTCTCCGATAACCTCGAGTCCCCCTCTGGAAGCGCTGCAAGGTCGTGCATCAGTGCGGCGTAGTCCTTTTTCAAAGTATTTTTTAGGGTTTTCCACTCGAGGGCTGTAACTTCGTGGGTTTGCCAACTGGCTTCCCAATCGGTTGCCCCAGTTGCCCCGTTCATATAGCCATGCAAAGCCACCAGATAAACCCGCATATGCTGGACATGGGCGGCAATGCTGCGCTGGGGCGGGCGCTCGAGCGAGGCACGTTCCGCAGTTATGGCCTCGAGGGTGGCAAAAAGTCCGCCTTTGGCGCGGTCTAAATAGTAGCCTTGGGGTTGTGCAAAAGTTTCCTCGAGCATTTCTAGGATGGATGTTTTGAGGGTGGTTACCGGTTCAGGTTCAGACATGGTTTTCCTTTTGCTTGGCTCGAGCGATCAAGATTATTCTTGTCTGGTGGGTAAAAAATTGATTAAATCTAAGGCCGGTGGAACAAATCCCAATTGCCGTATCAATAGCACAATTTGGGCCACATGGCGGGTTTCGTGGTTCATAACATGCCACAACAAACCTTCCACCCGAAAGTATTCTTGGCCCTTGCTGCCGTTGACCTCCACCCAGCGCTCGAGTTCGGAATCTTGCAAATACTCGAGGTAGAGCAGGGTGCTGCGTTCCACCGCCGCCCCATACTCGAGCAGGGTTTTTAGGGGTACATCCGCGTAAAAAGGGCCATCTTGCGGGTTCTCGAGGGCGCTTTCCCAGACGGGAGTATCCCGCAAAATATCCTCGTGCAACCAAGAATCCTCCACCGAATAGATATGCGCCAGCAGATCCTTGATGCAGTGAAAACGCGGCCCAGACAGCACGACTTGGGCCAAAGCCACGTCTGGGAGAAGCTCGAGGAAGGCCCACAGTACACGGCGGGACTGCACCAGATAGCCATAATAGCTCTGCACCTTCACAAAATCGCCTCCATTTCCCCACTCAGTTTCTCGGTCTGCAACCCTCGAGCGCGACTTTTGATCCAGCTCAACACCTCTTGCCAGTCTTCTTTGATACCAAACGTGCCAAAGGTTTTGCACAAGCCTTGAATATCCCGCTCGAGAACTACCTTTGCCGCAGGGTTCTGCTTGACCCACACCACCTGCGGAAAGTCGATCACCACGCACTGCTCTTGCCACCACAGCAAATTAAAGGTGCTGTAATCACCGTGTACCCGACCACTTGCCAAAATCAGGGCATATTGCTCGAGTGCCTGAGCAAAGGCAGTTTTGGCCTGGTTGCGCTCGAGGTGGGCATCACAGACACGCGGGGCGGGGCCGTCTTCGTCGCCAATAAATTCCATCAAAATCAGGCCACCTGCCTCGGGGTGGGCCAGCGGTTTGGGAACCCGCACCCCCGCTTGGTGCAAACCTTGCAATTGGAAATATTCTTCTTGCACCCACAAATAATTCTGGGCGCTGATGCCATAACTGGTACGCTGGTCGATGGCTTTTTTCATTCGCCCATCACTGATAAAACGCCCTTCGCGGTACAGCGCATCGTTTTGAAAAGACCGCACCCTCGAGTCCACATAAATTTTGGCGGCGACCAATCCAGTGTTGCCCTCACAGACATAAACCGTGGCCTCTTTGCCCGACTTGAGCTGCCACAACACTTGGCGCACCAAACCACGGTGATACAGCTCCTCGAGGCCAGGGTGGGTGAAGGTGGTGTTGGCATCGTCCCGAAAGTTCTCGTCGTTGACCGCGTGCAACTGGGCCACGGTGCGCCGCCCCGCAGGAACCCGCTTGGCAATCTTTTGCCCACGGCTATGAAAAATTTCGCTCGAGCTATCTAAATCCAGCTCGGTGCTGCCCAGATCAGGCTCGAGGTTATCTTGGTCGTCCTCCCACCACGATTCATTCGGTGAAGCAGACGCGCCGCTCATCGCCTGCCTCGAGTGCTGGGGGTTGTGCTGGCAATAGATAAGTGTTTAGGGTTTTGAAACTCCGAAATAAAGGGTTGTAACGACAAGAGAACTCCTCGAGTGTATAAGAGAGGCCAAAATCAAGAGTGGATTGTGGGAAGAAATATTCAGTTCAGTCATAGCAACACCTCCTTTCGGGTAATTGCAAGCAGTATAACACACAAGCTCGAGCCTGCCAAGGTTTTTGCGATGTTTTTGTGAAGAATAGGCCATTGTGCTTATTCGTTATTCGTTATTTGTTGTTCGTTTTTCGTTACAACATCTGGCTCGAGACTAAAAAACAAAAATCAGGTAGGGGAGGGTTTCAAACCCTCCCAGAATGCCAAAGCCCAAGAATGAAGCCAAAAGCCAATTTTTGGAATCCCGCTCGAGGGTGTCTCTCGAGGCAAATCATCTTTGACGAATCACGAACAACGAATCACGAACCACCAAAAACAAAAAAAACCAGGAACACCGTCCTGGCCTTTCATCTTCAGTAATTTTAAACTTACTTGGGTTGTGACAACTTCTCGAGGACACCTTTGGAGGCGGCTTTGAGGGTTTCAAACACACCCACACCTTCGTGGGCGGTGGCTTCGTAGTAGGCAAATTTGCGCTCGGGGTCGATCACCCGCAAAATCATTTCCACCGACAATGCGCCAGGCACATCGCGCTTGTTGATTTGGATAATCACCGGGATTTCGTTGATGTCTAGGTTGTATTCTTTAAGGTTTTCGCGCAAGTTCCGCATCGACTCGGCATTGGCCCGCAAGCGGTTGGGGCTGGAATCAGCTACAAAAATAATGCCGTCTACCCCGCGCAAAATGAGTTTGCGGCTGGCGTTATAAAAAACCTGACCAGGCACGGTATACAAATGAAAACGGGTTTTAAAACCCTGTACGGTTCCCAAATCCAGTGGCAAAAAGTCGAAAAACAACGTGCGTTCGTCTTCGGTAGCCAAAGAAACCATATCGCCACGCAAGTTTGCAGGCATTTTACTGAAGATATGTTTCAGGTTGGTGGTTTTACCGCAAAAACCTGGTCCGTAGTAGACGATCTTGCAGTTAATCTCTCGAGCTGCAAAGTTGATTGTACTCATCGATCCCCCGTTCTAAAAAGTGGATTGCTCAAGAAATTGCCCATGGTCGAAGGTGCCGCCAAGTGTGGCTCGGAACTACCCAAACAAGTCATCCAAAAGTGCAGTTGCACCGCTCGAGAAGTCTTGATCCAGCTTGAGTTCTGGGCGAGGCGTATCTTTTTCGGCCTCGAGGATCTTATTGACTTCGGCAACACCTTTGGTGGTAAACAGTTTAACCCGACCCAAATTGGCTCGAGTATCAAACAAAATGACCACCAAAGCATTGTCGCCTACCAAATGAACATACAGGCTAATCTCTTTACCTTGCTGCACCAATTCGTTGAATTGGCTTTCGCCCATAATTTTGGCTAGGGCAGCAGTTGCCGAGATCGAACCTGCCAACAAGGTGGCAATGGAATCGAGTGAGGGGGGGCGGGGTGCCCAGAGTGCTTCTCTATGGACCAGAACAAAACCTTTGCGGTCTACCAGTAGGGCATAACGCGCTTGAGTTTGTTTAAGAAGATCGTCGAGAAGGTTCTCCACCTTATCGAACGCGTCGCCGAACAAGGCGATAGAGGGTTCTATCATGGTTTGCAGTATAGCATGTTTCTGATGGTGCGCTCGAGTGATTTTCCGAAAAAGAAATCCGTGAAAAATCCTTGCTGTGCAGTAAAATACCGTGAACAGGGTTGCGCGTATATTTTTTCACTCGAGTGTTTTAGGGTAATTTTGGCTGCCCCAGAAGAAATATAGGATAGGGTCAAGCCCAAACAGCATGAGTGATGGAACGCAATGTGATCCAGAAAAATTGTCTAAAAATTAATTTTTATCTTATTATTTTGCCTCGAGCCAAAATTGGTTCAACCAATCAAATACTGCTCGCAAATACTGCTCGCAAATACTGCCCACGATATTACCAATCACAAAATGGATTCGGTACATAATAGTTGCCATGTCGATCTTCACGTCTCTATCTTCTTTCAAATTTTTACGCCCCATAGTACGCCCCACAGCGATAATTCGCCCAGCCCCCCGCCAGATGCACCTGATTTTGCGGGTCGGTTTGGCCTCGAGCCTGACCCTCAGCCTAACTTTGAGCTTGGTTTCCTGCACCCCCAGACAAATCTTGGATGGTGTCACCAACACCAGAGTGCGCCAAGTCACCACCTTGAAGAATCTGAGTTATGGTGCGCTCGAGCGGCAAAAATTGGATGTGTATTTGCCTTCGGTGCAGGTTTTGAGGCAAAAAGGTCTAGCCTTAAAAAATATCCCTATGGTCATTTTTGTTCATGGGGGCAGTTGGCAAAACGGTTCCAAAGAAGACTACCGATTTTTGGGTGAAGCCCTTACTAAAGAAGGAATTGGCTTGGCAGTGATTAACTATCAACTGTATCCCAAGGTACGCTACCCTGTTTTTGTAGAAGATACCCAGCTTGCTATGCGCTGGGTTCATGATCACGTTGCCGATTGGGGAGTGAACCCTAATAAGATTTTTGTAATGGGTCACTCGGCGGGTGCATTCAATGTGGCAGCAGCTATTGTGGATACCGAGCGTTTGAAGGCAGTGGGTTTGCAACCCAAAGATTTTGCAGGGATTATTGGGGTTGCTGGCCCCTATGACTATGAATTTAAAGGCCAACCCACCGAAGATATCTTCAAAGGCTATACCCGCAAAGAAGCCATGCCCAGCTACAAAGTAGCAAGAGGAGTTGGTTTACCACCCTTTTTGATGATTGTTGTAGACAAAGATGAAATCGTAGGGGCGGAAAACGGAGATTTAATGCTAAAAGCCCTCAAAGACAATGGGGTTTATGTGGAGCAAAAAACCATTTTTGGCACCGACCATGCCAGTGTGATTGGCAGTTTGGTAGAGCGAGCCGCCTTTTTAGCCCCCGCCACCCGCCCAGCAGTATTTGGGTTTATTGACCGAATTGCCCAAACCCGCTAGAGTATTGGTTCGCTTAATTTATTAGAGTAATTTACAAAGTATTACAACATTTTTTCCACTATTCTGCTATGCAAAATATTTAAACACTTAAATCCGTCTTTAGTTGTAGCTCTCGCGCACTGGGAGGGTTTTAAACCCTCCCCTATTTGATTTCTTTTTCTGTGATCTCGAGGAAAATGCTGTAAACAATTAAATTATACTAATCTAAAAATAATTTATCTATTTAAAGAACGATATTTACAATCATACTCTTAACAAGTGACGAAGAACCACTCTAAAAAGTCTGATCCCAACTCAAATTCTCGAGCCTGCTTTGGGTTATGGGCAGGTTTTGGCTTTGGGCGGTTTGGGTTAGGCGCTCGAGCTTGTCGCGGCCCAGACCCACCAATTGGGCCACCACTTTGTCGGCAATTACGCGGTCTAGCGAGATTCCT
This sequence comes from Deinococcales bacterium, assembly GCA_025359705.1. Lineage (GTDB taxonomy): Bacteria > Deinococcota > Deinococci > Deinococcales > Deinococcaceae > JACMOA01. The sequence goes on from JANYFS010000323.1 coordinate 5,520, forward strand.
TTGCTGGAGAGTTG
>JANYFS010000357.1 GCA_025359705.1 Deinococcales bacterium
GTTTGTATCCGCTACCCCTGGCCCCTACGAGCGAGAGATTTCCGCCAATATTGCCGAACAAATCATCCGCCCAACTGGTTTGGTAGATCCGATGGTGCAAGTGCGGCCCATTCAGGGCCAAGTCGAGGATTTACTGGGCCACATCCGCGAGCGGGCCGCCAAGCAAGAGCGGGTTTTGGTCACCACCCTGACCAAAAAGATGTCGGAAGACCTCACCGAATACCTGCTCGAGAAGGGGGTTCGCGCCCGTTATTTGCACTCAGACATCGACACCATGGAACGCCAAGTGATCATCCGCGATTTGCGTTTAGGGCATTATGACGTGCTGGTGGGAATCAACCTGCTGCGCGAAGGTCTGGACTTGCCCGAGGTTTCTTTGGTGGCGATTTTGGATGCCGACAAACCAGGATTTTTGCGCTCAGAGCGCTCGTTGATTCAAACCATCGGGCGGGCGGCCCGCAATGTCAACGGCGAAGTGATTTTGTACGGCGACACCATCACCCCTGCCATGAACTACGCCATCACCGAGACCAACCGCCGCCGTGACCTTCAGCTCGAGTACAACCGCGTTCACAACATCACCCCCACCACCATCAAAAAAGGTGTGCGCGGGGTGATTCGCGGCGAAGAAGGGATCTCGGACGAACCCGAAATCATCGCGGCAGCCGACACCAAAGAGGGGATTTTGGAGCAAATTTCTGACCTCGAGCTGGAAATGTGGGTGGCTTCCGAAGATTTGGATTTCGAGAAGGCCGCCGCACTGCGCGACCAAATCCGCACCCTCGAGGCGAAAATGAACGGCAAAGAGTTCAAGCAAGCCACCGTGCCTGGACAGAAAGCGCGGCAACGTGGACGACGGTAATTCGCTAACTACCCCAAGTAAAAATAATGCTCAGAAATGCCACAAGCCACGAACTACGAGCCACGCACCACCAAAAACTCAAAACGGATCACGAATCCCATACAACGCATATAATCCCAACCATGAACCACACCATCCCGCACCTTTACCATCTCAACCTCGAGCGGCTCGAGGGGATTTTGGGCCAGATTTGTCGTGAACGGGCCAATGATTATGCCCCATTTTCTTTTGAGCGTCCTGCTGCACGGGAGCGGTTTTTTCGGCTGGAGTCGGCACTCTCGAGGGGAGATATGGCCCTGATTGCCGAGGTCAAACGGGCCTCGCCCAGTAAGGGTCACATTGCCGACCTCGAGCCAGTAGCGGCGGCCCTTGCCTACCAGCGCGGTGGGGCCAGTGCCTTGTCGGTACTCACCGAGCCACGGCATTTTGGGGGCGATGCTCAGTTTCTGCAAGATGTGGTGCAAAAGGTGGATTTACCGGTGTTGCGTAAAGATTTTGTGGTTCACCCCACCATGATCCTCGAGGCGGCGGATTGGGGAGCCAGTGCGGTGCTTTTAATGGTTTCGGTGCTGGGAAGCCAACTGAAACCCTACCTCGAGCTGACCCATCATTTGGGCCTAGATGCCTTGGTAGAGGTGCATTCCGAAGAAGAACTGGCAATAGCAATGGACGCAAGGTCTCCGATTTTGGGGATCAACAACCGCGATTTGCGCTCCCTCGAGATTGATTTGGGCAACACCCCCTATTTGGTAGAAATCGCTCGAGCGCACGGCTACAACGGCATTTTGGTTGCCGAAAGTGGTTACTCCAGCCACGAGCATATTCGCGGCCTGAAGGGGCTGACCGATGCGGTATTGGTCGGCTCGAGCCTGGCGGGAAGTGGCGACCTCGAGCGGGCCACACGGGTTTTGTTGAATGGTGAAGGGTAAGAAAAATAAGAAGAAAACCCCCGCTCGAGCGCATCGGCGGGGATTTTTTTGGTATGGCTCGAGTATAGGGTTACTCGGGATAGATCAACACAGGTGACCCATTGCGCCCCCCGCAGCTTTTGGTCACATCGGGCGAAAGCAAGACATAGGCTTCGGCCCCCGTGGAGGCCATCACTTCGCAGGATTCTTCCATGCCGCTGGGTAGGTGCAATCTGGCTCGCCAAATGGATTTCCCCAAGCGGCGCTCCCAGTTTTCCAAGACCCCTTGATCCACCGCAATACTTTTGCCCGCAAGGTCGTTGGACAAGCCAATCCGCAGGCGCAAGGGGGTTTCTCGCACTTCACAGACCCCCTCACTTTCGAGCCTCGAGACGAGGGTATCGAGTTGCCCCGTAGTGGACTCAAAGCGTTTGAGCTGGCTGAAGGTGCGCTCGCCGTCGAGCTGCAAAATCAATTCCAACTCTTGAGAATTCAAGGAAAGCACAGGATTGCTGCCCCGATCCAACAACAACGGAACTTGGGCGGTTCCCACGGTACTCGAGGGGGTCTGTACAAAGTTGACCCCCGAAGGGTTGCGGAGTTCGATCAGGTTTTTGTTGATCAAGCGGTAAACCAGCATTTTAAGCTGCCCGCGCCGCTTCTCGAGTTTTTGTAGGGTCTCGATGTTGCGCCCATCGAAGTGAATCACCAGCCAGTTGTCGTCGGCACTAAAACGAGTTTCTTTAAGTTTACTGTCGTTGGTAACGATGGGAACTTGTCGAGGGTCCAGATCGGGCAGGGTATCAATGTTGATTGAAGTCGATAAGGTGGTCGAAACTGAAGAGCTGTGTTGGTTGCTGTCCGTCGCGCTGGGTAATGGGGTGGGTTCGGCAATCTCGAGGGGAGCTTCGGGGACGGGTGGATCTTCGAGTTGCAAGAGGCCCATTAAATTTAAATGACCGACTAAGGCTTGCAGTTGCCCTGGAGTGCGCTCGAAGGATTGCAGTTCACTGACCGAACGGCTGCCATCCAAATTCATAATGATATGAAATTCGTCGATGGAGAAATGCATTTGGGTCAGGCGTTCGCTGTCCAGCACCACGGGAATTTTGTGTGGCTCGAGGGTCAGATTGGCTGCTGAGGTTTTACGCTTTGGAATGGGCGGAATCGGAAGTTCCACCATACCCAAATTTTGTAAACGTTTGAGCAAAGCAGGAGCTTGCCCCGCACGCCGCTCGAGGTGATTGAGTTGTCCCACAGTGTGCGAACCGTCTAGGTGCATCACCAGCCAGTTATCATCGGCAGCGAAGCGCATTTCCCGCAAACGGGTGGGGTTCAGTACCCGTGGGATTTGGTTAGGATCGAGGTTGTCCATCGCTTCGGTGCTTTCACTGCTGCCAAAAGCAAAACTTAAGCGCCCGACCTCGAGCAGAAAGTTATCTAGGTTCTGACTGACCGTCTCGAGCGAGGGTTTGGCCCCCGCTTTAAATTCATATTGACCCCGGCCCTCTTGCAGCAGGGTCATTACCAATTTGTGATCGTGTAGGCTGCCCCGGTGGGCATAAATGACCTTTCCCTCCCGAACATACACTCGAGCCTCACCGTGATCAGGATTGGCAATCGCCAAAACACCGGTGGCCCCTTGAGATCCCAGAGATTGCAGCACACTGATAAAACTCTCATTCTCTAAATTGCCTTGCATGACATCAGTATAGCTGAATTAAGGCTTTGCTCAAGAAGTTGCCAAAAATTAGTACGGGATTAGTGAAGTATTAGTAAAGGATTAGTTAAAGATTGGTCGGAGGATTTGCGGTTCATAGCTCGAGGGCGTATCTTTTTTGGTATCTTTTCTCGCATTATTTTCTCATATTTTTCTCAAGGCACCCAAAAAAAATCCCCCACTATTGGGGGAAATTGTTGGTGCTGCTCGAGATTTACCGCTCGAGTGTGTGGGGATTTACCACTCAGCCGTATCCAAAAATTTGTAATGCACCAAAACGCTGTAAATCATCGAATTCCCGTGGGCTTGCATCCCGTATTTTAGATCCACAATTGCCGCATTTTCAGGTAACTCGAGCAGAAAGGTATTGAGACGGTCTTGCAATAGTTCGGTTTCGGTACTCGAGAGGATGCGGGTTTTGCCGTGTGGGTTGCTTTCATTTGCCATCTGATCCCCCGTTTTTAACTGGTATTAACCACCCAAGGTTGCTAGGAATTCCGCATTGTTCCGCGTCTTGCTCATTCTACCCAACAACATATCCATCGCATCGGCGGGGTCCATATCTGAGATCACTTTACGCAGCAGCCACATTTTTTTCAAAACATCAGGCTCGAGCAGCAGTTCTTCGCGGCGGGTTCCCGATTTCAAAATGTCGATGGCAGGAAAAATACGCCGCTCCTCGAGCCTTCTGGAGAGCTGGAGTTCTTGGTTGCCGGTGCCTTTAAATTCCTCGAAAATCACGTCGTCCATCCTCGAGCCAGTTTCCACCAAGGCGGTTGCCAAAATGGTTAGGCTACCGCCGCCACGAATGTTGCGAGCAGCGCCCAAAAAGCGTTTGGGCCAGTGCAGCGCGTTGGAATCCAAACCGCCCGACAGGGTGCGCCCCGTGGGAGGTGTCACCAGGTTGTTGGCGCGGGCCAAACGGGTGATCGAGTCCAGCAAAATCACCACATTGCCGCCCTCTTCCACAATGCGCCGTGCCCGTTCGTGAACAAATTCCGCGACTCGAACATGGTTTTGGGGCGGCTCATCGAAGGTGGAAGCCACCACTTGCGCCCCGCGTACCGATTCGCGGAAGTCGGTGACTTCCTCGGGGCGCTCGTCTACCAGCAGCACAATCACCGTGACATCGGGGTAATTATTGACAATCGAGTTGGCGATTTTTTTGAGCAAAGTGGTTTTACCCGCTTTGGGTGGAGCCACAATCAAACCACGCTGGCCCATACCAATAGGCGAAAGCAAATCAATCACCCGCAGGGCCATATTGTCTTCCATCAGCGGATCTTCCAAAACCAATTTGCTATCGGGGAAAGTAGGAACCAAATCATCGAATTTGGGGCGTTTGGAAGCGGCAACAGGGTCGAGGTTATTGACCGCATCCACCCGCATCAAAGTACCATAACGCTCATTTTCCCGTGCAGGACGAGCGCGGCCCACAAT
>JANYFS010000392.1 GCA_025359705.1 Deinococcales bacterium
GCGCCGCCGAATTGGAAGTTACTGGCCTCGAGCCTGCAACCTTAAGTGCTGCCCCCCAAGAAGATGAGGACTGGGGCGAGTAAGATACTTCTCCCCTCGAGCTGAAAAGCAAAAAAGATCAACATGAATAGGGGGATCTGAGGTATAAAGATCCCCCTAATTCTATGAATTGAAATATTGTAAAGAATATTGGTTAAAAAGATAAACATCATCCCCTCGAGCCAAACCCCAAATTCCCAAATCTCAAAAAGGAAACCCAAACCCATGTCCGACTTTGCAATCATCTATGACCGAATCCGCCCCGACGAAAAAATGTTGTTTGATGCCTTGGATGCTTTAGGCATTTCTTACGAGAAAGTCTATGCCCCACAACTCAAATTCACCTTTGGGCAAACCCTACCTTGGAAAGTGGCCCTCGAGCGGTGTGTTTCTCAGTCCAGGGGTCATGCCATCACCATTGCCCTCGAGGGGTTGGGAGTGCGGGTGGTCAATCCTTCACATGTCATCGAGGTCTGTGGCGATAAATTGGCGACCAATGCGGCGCTGGCCCGTGCGGGGGTTCCCACTCCCAAAACAGGCGTGGCTTTTGAAGCCGATGCCGCCCTCGAGCTGATCGAGGAATTTGGCTACCCTGTGGTGATGAAGCCCACCGTGGGATCTTGGGGCCGTTTGCTTTCCAAAATCAATGACCGCGATGCTGCCGAGTCTATTATCGAGCATAAAGAAGTGTTGGGCGGCTATCAGCACCACGTTTACTACATCCAAGAGCTGATCGAAAAACCCGAGCGGGATATTCGAGCCTTTGTGATCGACAATGTGTGTATTGGCGCGATTTACCGCACCAGTGGGCATTGGGTAACAAATACTGCACGGGGGGCCAAAGCCTCCAATTGCCCTGTTACCCCAGACATTGCAGAACTGGCAGTGGCAGCCGCCCTTGCGGTAAAAGGCGAAATTGTTGCAATAGATTTGCTTGAGTGTCCCAAGCGCGGTTTGTTGGTCAATGAGATCAACCATACGATGGAATTCAAAAACAGTGTGTCCACCACGGGCGTAAACATTCCCAAGCTGATGGTGGAATACGCCATGCGTTATGTGTAAGCTCGAGCGGTAAAATACAGCCATGCTGTACACCATCGGACATTCCACCCACAGCTTCGACACCTTTTTTGCTTTGCTCGAGCGGTTCCAGATTCAGGTGTTGTGCGATGTGCGTTCGAGTCCATACTCGAGGTACGCGCCCCATTTCGCTCGAGAAGTGCTAAAAGTGCAGGTGGTGCAGCGCGGCCTAAAGTACCTCTATTTGGGAGATGTTTTGGGTGGAATTCCGCTCGAGGGCGATTTTTACGACCCACAAGGCAGGGTAGACTATGCCAAAGTTGCCCAGTCCGAAGGGTTTTTGGCTGGCCTCGAGCGGGTAAAGCGCGGTGTGGCCCAATACCACGTGGCCCTGATGTGCGCCGAAGAAAATCCCCAAGGTTGCCACCGCCGCCATCTGATTTCACACACGTTGCGCGACACCCTCGAGATTGCCCACATCCGCGCCACAGGTTCCCTCGAGCTGGAACGAGATTTACACAGGCTCGAGCAAGTGCGGTTGTTGTGAAGAAGTATTATTTTACGTGTATCAAAAGGGTAATATGAAATTGATATACCATTCTTTGGATGAAACGGATAAAAATTCTCCTTTCGATGAAGCAATACTCGAGATTGCCAAAGGAAAGAATATTTTTATTGCTTGCCCCTATTTGGGCTTGGCCTACTTGGAAAAAATCACTTTAGAGTGTAACTCTTGGATTTTGATTACTGATTTTTTAGAATGGGTCAAAGCTCATGGAGAAAAAGGGCGACGCGAAATTGTAGAATTTATCGCTAGAAATCCAGAAAAAATTAGGCATATGCAGAATTTGCACGCAAAAGTCATATTTTCAGATGAAAAATGTTTAATTGGGTCTGCAAATTTTACGGAAAAAGGTATATTTAAAAGAAGTGAAATGTCTATACTTTTTGAAGATATTGAAAAAATGAGAGAGATTGCGGATTGGTATGATGGATTGTGGAATAAATCTTATGAAATCAGATATGAAGAAGCATATCAATATTTATCCAATCTTCCCAAAATAGAAAGCGTACCCAGCGCGATTATTCCGAAAAATTTTAAGAATAATTCGATCAAGAAAATAATTAAAAAGCCCACCATCGTTACGATTGTAAAAATCGAGAACAAAGAGTTGGATATTTTACTAGAAGATGAATCAAATCTTGTGAAAACTATAGTTAGATTAAATAATAAAGATTGGGCTGAAAAATATGGAAAAATGGTAGGATTTATCATAAAAGAGCTTAATATTGAAAATGAAGATTCTCGATTTCATATATCTCTTCACAAAATAGGATCAAGAGTTATTAAATTTACGATAGGAAATAGGGTTATTTTGACTGGAAGACTGATAAATGATGAAAATTATCTACAATTATTGCTGGGAAACGATTTTTCAGATTTAAAGAATTTTATATTGAAACATGAGGCAAAACGACCTTACGATGCTACTTGGTATAACATAAACGATATTACTAACTATTTTACAGATTTAGAGTCGCACGTTTTGAATCAAGCAAAGAAAGAATTATCAAGAATTAAAAAAGACAAAAATAAGCCTAATCATAGTGCTGCGGCTTATAAATTCTGTACCGACTCGAGCTATAGAAAAGAAATCTTAGATCGAGCTTTTCCAGTCGTAAGAATCGACAATGAAAGTTTGGAAATTTTACCAAATGACGAATCAATTTTGATAAAAATAATAAAAAAGATAAAAAGTAGAGAACACATTGAAAAATACGCATTCTCTGTTGGTAAAATTATAGAAAAATTAGAATTAAATAATAATGATGCTAGATTTCATATATCGATGGATTTTTATGATACCAGAATGATAAAACTTACAATAGGAAATAGACATATACTTGTACTCAGGTTACGCGAAAAAAATCTATGTTTAGAAATGTTGCTTGGAAACCATGTACTATTAGAATTTGAATCTGTATATACCTACAAAGCGAAGAAGCCCGAAGATGCCACTTGGTATAATACATATGATTTTGACGTATATTCTTATGATATAGCAAACTGCATTTTGGAGCAAGCCCAAAAAGAACTATCAAGAATTAAAAAAGATAAAAATAAGTCTAACCATAGTGTCGCAGCTTATAAATTTTGTACCGACTCGAGCTATAGACAAGAAATCTTAGATCGAGCTTTGCCAAAGGAGTCTTAAATATGTCCAAACTTAAAGTAGCAATCGTTGGTGGATCGGGATACGCAGGCGGCGAATTCCTGCGCCTGGCCCTGGGTCATCCCATGCTCGAGGTGACACAGGTCACATCCGAGCGCAATTCGGGCGATCCCATCACTTTCATTCATGCCAACTTGCGGGGCCGTACCAACCTCAAGTTCAAGAAAATGGCAGACCTCGAGCCGTGTGATGTGCTTATTTTGGCCCTGCCCCACGGCAATGCCGCCAAAAACTTTGCCAAATTCGAGGGCTTGGCCCAAAC
>JANYFS010000395.1 GCA_025359705.1 Deinococcales bacterium
CCTTACCCATTCTTTCCTCGAGTGTCTACCCGCTCATCTGCCCATCTCACCCCCTCGAGAGGTCGCTAATCACATACGTACGTTCGTTTTCCGTCATCCGTTTTCCGTAGACGAATACGCTACGTTCGCATTTCCTACATAAATCCCCTCGAGGGCGAATTAGACTGCTTGAATGTCCGATTCGCCCTCGAGTTTTTCCAAAATCATTCCCAATAACATTCCCAATAACATTCCAGACGCAGATCTTGCCAAAGTGTTAGGAGCCTTGCTCGAGGGGTTGTATACCGGTGAAGCACGCTTGCCACACCAGAAAGGTGGACGAATTGCGGCGCTCGAGGCGTTAAAAAACTACAATCCCAAGCACTACAGCACCCGAAATTATTTGGACGGCAATGTCTCGAGGCTCTCTCCCTATTTGCGGCATGGCATGTTGGGAATTGTGGAAGTTGCCGACCATGCCCGTACCACAGGCGCAGGAAAAGACCGCGCCGAACTGCTGCGCCAGCTCAGTTGGCGCGAGTTTTTTGCTCTGGCCCATGCCCAGTGGGGAGACCGTGTTTTAGAAAACCTCGAGGAACCCAAATACCGCGCACATTGGACAGAGCAAATGCCAGACGACCTCGAGGACGCAAACACGGACTTGCCTTGTGTGGACGCTTGGGTGAAGCGCCTGAAGCTCGAGGGGTGGCTACACAACCACGAACGGATGTGGTTTGCTGCCTACGTGGTGCATTTTCGCAAAGTGCATTGGAAAGCGGGCTACCGCATGTTTCGGGAGCATTTACTGGACGGCGACGTGGCTTCCAACGCCCTGAGCTGGCAATGGGTGGCCTCGAGCTACAGTCAAAAACCGTACTTCATGAACAAGGAAAACATCGAACGCTATTCGCATGGTGCATGGTGCCGCACCTGTACCGCCGTTTGTCCCTTTGATGCGTCTTACGAAACCCTCGAGCGCCGCCTTTTTGGGACACAACCATGAGTGTTAAAACCCCCAAAACTTTGGTGTGGATTCACGGCGATTCAATCTCGATCACCGATCCCGCCCTCGAGCAGCACCCCGATTCACCCGCGCTCTTCGTATTTGACCGCCCCTTTCTAGAAAAAGTTCCCGTGGCTTTTCCACGCTTGGCCTTCATGTACCAAGGTGTGCGCGACATTGCCGCCGCCAGAACCGCTCCCCTCGAGATTCGTTTGGGCGATGCCCTGACCGAGCTTTACAGCGCTGCCAAAGCTCAAAATGCCAGTCAAATTGCGGTCAGCATTACCACCTCGAGCCGTTTTGCTGCGATTTGTACCGCCCTTGAGCGGGAATTTGAGGTGCTGTATTACCAAAGAGATCGCCTGACCAGCTATGACGGCAAGATCAAGCGTTTTTTTGGTTTCTGGAAAGTCGTGGAAGCCGAAGTGATGCAAGGTGAGGGTTTATTCTCGAGCAAACACAAACACCGCTAATCGCTCGAGGGATATAATGAAAACCAAATCCAACAAAACCATCAAGCCCAGCCAAAGAGAAAGCAAAATTTGCCCAACCTGCCAGCGCCCTTTTAGCTGGCGCAAAAAATGGGAACGGGATTGGGCTACGGTAATCTATTGCTCCGAACGGTGTAGGCGTGAACGTAAGATTTGAATTTTGATTGTTACCCTCGAGGCTTCAAAACATTTAAACCAATTACTCGAGAAAGATTTCAAAAACGCAACAAAAAAAGCTCGAGCAATCAACGCTCGAGCCAAAAATACATTCAAATTAAACATTCAAATCAAAAACGGGTCAAATAAATATTGGCATCACTGTAATTGGAACTCGCCAAAATAGTGTTGGCCCCATAATCCTCTGGATCATTCATCAACCTCGAGAAGTCGTAGGTCATGATCACGCATTCGCGCCATTCTGTCACACCCCGCTCGAGCAGAAGTTCAGTTATTTCCCGCAGCGCTTGGAGGCCCACCAAGCCATAACGTGGCCCAAAAGCTTCTCGAGATAGTACCAATTCGTTTTCAAACTTCAGCAAAAGCGCATAACGCGCTTCCAAACGGTGGCCTTGGCAATCGGTGATGAAAATCGCGGTGGTGTGCGCGTTGGCCCGCTCGAGGGAGGGCTTGAGTGCGGCAAAAGTCTCGAGGGGGGCGGCGGCAAGACCCAAAGCATCGGTTAGGGTGAAGAACATGCTCCCAGTCTAAGCCCTGTTTAGGCCAAAACCCCCACTTTCTTGCGTTCGCCAATTTGCTGCCGCCACATGGCGTAGTACAACCCCTTCTCGAGCAAGAGTTCACTATGCGAACCCATTTCCACCACTTCCCCCCGCTCGAGGACATAAATGCGGTCTGCGTGCATGATGGTGGACAGCCTGTGGGCAATCAAAACCGTGATTTGATTTTGCGCCGAAGACACTTCTTTGATGGTGTCGGTGATCTCTTCTTCGGTCAGCGAATCCAGTGCCGAAGTTGCCTCGTCGAAGATCAGGATATTGGGTTGGCGCAACAAAGCCCTTGCAATCGAAATCCGTTGTTTCTCTCCGCCAGACAGCTTTAGGCCGCCTTCGCCAATGGTCGTCTCGAGTCCATTGCTGGCCTTCGCCAAGAGTTTTTGGCAGGCTGCTTGCTCGAGGGTTTTGGTCAGCAGTTCGTCGCTGGCCTTGGGGTTGACAAACAGCAGATTTTCTTTGATGGTTCCCGAAAAAAGCTGGGTATCTTGGGTCACAAAACCAATCTGCTCGCGCAACTGCTCGAAGTCGATTTGGCTTTCATCGATGCCGTTGTACAACACACGGCCCGTTTGAGGGCGGTACAGGCCCACCAGCAGCTTCATCAGGGTGCTTTTGCCCGATCCCGATGGCCCTACAAAAGCGATGGTTTCGCCACGGCTGACCTCGAAACTGATGTTTTCGATGGCGTTATGCTGGGCGCTTTGGTGCTTAAAGGCCACATTTTCAAAACGCAAATGCTGCACCGCGCCCAAGTCTTGCGGTTTTTCGGGCTGGGCTTCAGGCGCTTTGCTCATCAGGTTATTGAAGTTGTTCAGCGAGGCTTCGGCTTCGCGGTAGGCCAGCAAAATATTGCCGACTTCTTGCAGTGGGCCAAAGATAAAGAAGGAAAAAACCTGCATGGTCACAAGTTGATCGGCGGGCATGGTTTTACCGAAAATCAGCCACAGCAAAATAAACAAAATCACTTGGCGCAAGGTATTGACCAAAGTTCCTTGCAAAAAGCCAATACTGCGAATCTGCTTGACCTTTTCCAGCTCGAGGCCCAAGATTTTAAAGGTATTTTTGTTGAGTCGGGTGATTTCTTGTTTGGTCAAGCCCAGACTTTTAATCAGCTCGATGTTTCGCAAGGATTCAGTGGTGGAACCCGCCAAAGCGGTGGTTTGGCCTACGATCACTTTTTGAATAATCTTGATCCTTTGGCTAAGCAAATTCGTAACCCAGACCAAAAAAGCAATCCCCAGCACATAAACAATCGGAACCGACCAATGGATATAGATGCTGGCATAGATAAACACAAATACAATGCCCACCACAATGCCAAACAAAATATTGGTGGCAAAGTTGAGCAGCTTTTCCACATCGGCCCGCACTTTGGTCAAAATGGAGAGGGTTTCGCCGCTGCGTTGATCTTCAAACTCTTGGTAGGGCAGTTTCATAGCATGTTGCAGGCCATCAGTAAAAACTTTGGCCCCGAACTTTTGCACAATCACATTCAGAAAGTAATCCTGAAAGCTTTTAGCAATGCGGCTGACCATCGCTACCCCAATCGAGGCAAACAGCAACTTAAGCACAATGGGCAAAAATTCTTCCCAAGTGTAGGGGTTGGCTTGGTGATCAAAGCCGACCTTGACCAATTTTCCCAAAATGATCGGGTCTAGGAGCGAGAAACCGGTATTGATCGCCGCCAGCAGTAGGGTTATGGCGATTAAATTTCGGTAGGGTTGTAGGTACTGGATGAGTAATTTCACAAGGTCATTGTGAACCTCTCATCCTCGAGTGTATGTGGAACACAGCACTTTAGCAAAACATGACAAAAGCCTGCCAAAAAACATGACTCGAGCGCCCACAAATTTGCTAAAGTGGATGCAGCAAAGGCATCCAAATGACCCAAAACCCCAAACCACTTCGCCCCAGAGCCACCCCGCAATTGGAATTCCCCCTCGAGCTACACAGGTTAGAGAACCCCTCGAGGTCGGGGCCGCTGCATAACCAACTGGGTGAACAACTGCGCCAGTCGATCCTTAGTGGCAAACTTGCTGCGGGAACGGTGTTGCCCTCGAGCCGATCTTTGGCCCACAGTTTGGGGATCAGCCGCAATGGGGTGGTGTTGGCCTTTGAAGAATTGATTGCCGAGGGGTATTTGGTGGGCAAACGCGGCTCGAGTACCCGTGTGTCCAGCGAGGCATTTCACCCTGTCTCGAGTCCTGCGCCTGTGCAACCTGACCGCTCGAGGCGCTGGCTTGCCAAACCCATGCCCCCGCGCTTTGCTGACCCCGACGCAGGAGAATTCACCCTCGAGTTCCGTTTGGGCCGCCCCGACCCGTGGGGGGTTTCGCTCGAGGATTGGCGCAAAATCTGGCGCAGCGTGCTGCGAACCCCACCCGCCAACGATTACCTAGATCCGCAAGGGTATTTGCCGCTGCGCGAGGCACTTTCGCAGTATTTGGGCCGCTCGAGGGGGGTTTCTTGCCTGCCCGAGCAAATGGTGATCACTTCGGGGTCGATCCAATCGCTGGATTTATTGGCACGGGCAGTCCTCAAACCAGGTGATCCGGTTGCCATCGAAGAGCCGTGTTACCGCACCGCGCGGGGTGTCCTCGAGACATTGGGGGCCAAGCTGATTCCAATTTCGGTAGACGAAGACGGCCTACGGGTGGATTTGCTGCCCACAGGTGAAAACGCGCCCTTGATGCTGTACTGCACCCCTTCGCACCAATATCCTTTGGGCAGCCGCCTATCCATGCCGCGCCGCGCCGCTATGCTCGAGTGGGCCGGTCAGCACGATGTACTGATCCTCGAGGACGATTACGACAGCGAATATCGCTACAATGCCGCGCCCTTGCCCGCACTAGCGGGGCTTTCTCGGCTCGAGCAGGTGGCCTATTTGGGAACCTTTTCCAAAGTGCTTTCGCCCGCCTTGCGTTTGGGCTATCTGGTGCTTCCGCCCGCTTTGCTCGAGCCAATTTTGCGACAAAAGCGCATTGTGGATTTTCATTCCAACCAGCCCACCCAGCAGGCCATGTGTGAATTTGTCACTTCGGGAATGCTGGAGAAGCACATCTGGCGGATGCGCCGTGTGTATGCCCACAAGCGGGAAATCCTGCGCGAAATGCTGCGGCCCCTGCTGCCCTGGGCCAAATTGGGCGGCCTCGAGGCGGGGTTACATGCCCATTTGGATTTACACCCCAGTTTGTCCGCCCAAAAAGTACAGCACATGCTGGCTCAGCGCGGGATTGGGGTACGGATCATGGACTCGAGCTACTACATTTCAAATACTGTGCCGCGCAACGCGGTCTTATTGGGTTATGGTGGCCTCGAGCTGGCGGATTTACGCCGTGGAATTGGGGTGCTGCTCGAGGTTTTGGAGGGGATGTTGCAAGAATCTGGCTCGAGAATTTAATTTTTGAATCTGAAACGTATGCTAAAATGGATGACAGAAAGGATGACGAAAAGGATGATAGGTGAGATGATGCAAACCGAAAAAATCAAATTTACTGCTTCAGTGGCCCTTCCCTTGGGTCGTTTCCTCGAGCGGTATCAAAAAGACCATAACCTGCCAACCCGTTCCGAAGCGCTCGAGCAAGCCATAAAACTTTTGCGTGATCGTGAACTCGAGCGGGAATATGCCGAAAGTGCGCTCGAGGACGATGCTATTTGGGACAATGCTCTTGCAGACGGTTTAGACCATGCAACGTGGTGATATTTACTGGGCAGATCTCGATCCCGTAAAGGGTTCAGAAGCCAGTCAACGCCGTCCTGTAGTGATTATTAGCAATGATGCTAGCAACCGCGCTGCGCCCAATGTCACTATTTGTGCCATTACCTCGAGTGTTCACCGTCTTTATTCCTTTGATGTGATGCTGCCAGATAGAATGTTGAGCAAGCCATCTAAGATTCAAGCCAACCAGATTCGCACCATTAGCAAAGAACGTTTGGATGATGTGCCTGTGGCACAGCTTGACCCAGACGATATTGAGCTACTGAATCATGCGCTCAAACTCCATCTCGATCTGATCTAGCCACCCTCCAAAAATACAAACACTCGAGGAGGTTTCCCGATGACTCAAACATTTCATGCCCACTCAAACGATGCTTATCGCCCTTTTCTTTTAACCCTCGAGGATTATGAAGCCCTATACATCGAGAACCCCCGTTTTGTTGGCAAGCGTTTTGAACTTATTCGTGGTGAGGTTCTCCAGATGACCCCAATGGGCGATACCCATTTTGGCTACATCAACACCCTGGCTCGAGAGTTAAATTTCAAACTGTTTCGGGTGGCAATGGTGGGCAACCAAACCCCAGTGCGTGCGCCTTTGGCAGCATCGAGGCCCGAACCCGATTTCACTCTTCAGGCGCTCGAGGGGTGGACTCCCAAAGTTCCACTTGCCAGCGAAGTTTTGGCCCTGATCGAAGTTTCAGATAGTACCCGCGAGTTTGACCGCACCATCAAACTCGCGGACTATACAGGCGAAGGTGTCCCCGAATATTGGATTGTCAACCTTCGCAATAGCACCCTCGAGGTGTACCAAGACCCGCAAGGTGACAGTTACGCCCAAAAGAAAACCTATACCAAAGGCCAAGCCGCATGTTTTGCGGCATTTCCCGATATTGAAATTGAATGGTGGACATACCCAAAAGGCTAGTAAAATGAAAAATTTAAATATTGAACAAATAAATGCCACAATTGAAAACTACTGGCCCAATGAGTTGCGTAAGTTGAAATTAGACAATCCTTTTGGACTAAAGATGCATAAAGAAACGCATGGTTTTTTAACGAGAATTGGGCTGCCAGAATTATTTGACACAATTATAGATCTCGAGATTGAGTTTTTCACAGAAAAAACTAAAGTATGCCAAATAGATGACCATGAATATATTCTGATAGGCGGAGATGAATATAGCGATATTATTATTAGATGCTTAGATGGGCGTGTATATTTTAAAGATTTTAGAAGCACTGGAAAATTAACTTATGTAAATCATAATGTGCAATCATTTTTATTATTTTTAATAATGTATAGGGATTTTTATACAAACAATTTGTATTTTAAAGATGGCAATACGACAAAAGAAAACTCTGCCGAATTTTATGATTTTATATCTGAAGAAATGAGAAAAATTGATCCATCTGCAATCATCGGTACAAACAATTATTGGCACAAGCTTATTAACTGATGTTACGCACCTAGATTTTTGATTTTTAGTAATTGCATTTGTGGTTATAAAGTAACGATTTAATTTTTATATTATTACTTTGTTTTTTAAATGTGATTCAGGATTCAATTTACTCCATCTCCCGAAGAATTTCC
>JANYFS010000415.1 GCA_025359705.1 Deinococcales bacterium
GCACTACAACACCAACCAGCACTACAACACCAACCAGCACTACAACACCAACCAGCACTACAACACCGACCAGCACTACAACACCAACCAGCACTACAACGCCGACCAGCACCACCCCCAGCATCGACCCACCCGTTGGAACTGTGCCTGCTGGAACAGTCAATTTGAAAGGGAAAGCCACCGCCAATGCCCAATTGAAATTGCTGCAAGATGGTAAAGATCAGGGCAATTATGTGGTGGCAGATGGTGACGGAAATTGGACGACCAATCTCGAGCTAGCAGCAGGAAAATACAGCTTTGCAGTGGCCCAAGTCGATGCTACTGGCAAGGTAACGAATACCTCTACGCCCCTCGAATTGAGTGTGGGAGCGGCGGCGACACCCCCTACCACCACCCCGTCCCCCGATCTTCCCACTGCAACTGCGGGAACGCTGAGCTTTGGTAGCCCCCTTGAGGGTGCGGTGCTGGACGAAGGCGAAATCAGCTTTTCGGGCAAGGCCGCGCCCAATGCCGACCTCGAGCTATTTGAAGGCGATACCCGCCTGAGTAAGCTTAAGGCGGGAGCAGATGGTGCTTGGAGCTTCAAAACCACCCCCTCGAGGGCGGGAGATTTTAGCTACAAAGTGGTTTCGGGAACCGAGTCCCAATTGATCAGTGTTACGGTTCGTCCAAAAGGACTTGCCAAAGGTGCTTTAATCCCGTGTCCGTGTAACTTACACATTTCCACCCTTCCAAGCAAAGCGGTGGTCACCGTATTTAAAAACGGCAAAGAACTCGAGCGACAAAAAGGCCCAAAAACCCTTTTTCTCAACTATGCCGAAGGTTCTTACACATATAACGTCTATGTGCGGGGCTACAAAGCCTATGATGGAGCTTTTACCTTGCCCAAAAACCGAACTCTGTCGGTTTATTTAGACAAGCGTTAAGTTCAAAGCCGATGATTACGCTAACCCCCACTCTTAATCGAATGGGGGTTTTCTTTAGGATGAAGCTGTGAAGGTGAAGTTATGTCGATTAAAAATAAAAATATCCGTGCCTCGAGCCATTTCCCACTGATTCCGATTGGGCGTTTCTCGAGGTTGACCTTGCTCACCATCAAAGCGCTGCGTTTTTATGATCAAATTGGCTTGCTTTGCCCCGTACTGGCAGACCCCGAAACGGGCTACCGCTATTACACCGTTGATCAATTTGAAGAAGCCGAGCGGATTCGTCAGTTGCGGCTGCTCGAGCTACCCATCGAAAGCATTCTCGAGCTGATGAAAGATAGTCAAACCCCGCTCTGGAAAGCTAAGTTGCTGCAACACCAAAGCAAGCTTCAAGCGGAACACCACAAGCTCGAGCGAATTCTCCTCGAAATCCGCAGCATGATTGAGGAACCCAATCCTTTGTCGCGCTATGTGATTGAGTTGAAAACCGTACCAGAGCGCTTGGTGGCTTATTTACCGCTTCATTTGACTTTGGAAAATATCGAAAGTGAAAGAAGTCGTGTTTTTGAGGAACTTTGGCAAACTTTGGGGCAAACTCTGGGGCAAACTTTGGGAGTCAGCGCAGAAGCCCTCGAGCCACCTTTTTTTCACTTTTCTCCGCACACACTAGGGGAAATGCGGGTGGAAGCCTGTATTTGTTTGGAGCAATTACCTGATGGTTCCTCGAGCGGAAGCAGCACGCTGGGACGGGTTCGCTTTAAAACCTTAGCTGGAGGCCACTTTATCAGCACGGTTCACACAGGAGACTACCGCTATGTTTTGGGTTGTCACGAAGTGATTGCTCGCTTTTTGCGCGGCAAAGGTTTTGCCCCCGAAGAAGTACTATACGACGAATATCACATTCGGGAACAGTATATACGCGGCCCCTGGAACACCGACCATGCTCAAAACTACCTCACCGAAGTGATGTGGCAATTGCCCAGTACCCATTGGAAGCGGCTGGTTTAAAGTTCGTTATTCGTTATTCGTTATTGGTTATTTTGTAGGCAGTTATGAGAAACACGCGCCACTTGATACGTCCACGAGTTGACAGAAATCTTACTCGAGGCAATGTGGAGATTTAAAGATTATTGGCTCGAGGGGTATTTTATTTATATTGAGCGTAAAAAACTACATTTTTTCTTACGCTCTTACGCTCTTACGCTCTTACGCTCTTCAATACACTGTAACCATCGGTTCGGAAAAAGTGCGTTTCAACCCTTCCTCAAGTGAGACTCTGGGGATGTAGCCCAGATCGG
>JANYFS010000425.1 GCA_025359705.1 Deinococcales bacterium
GGACTGATGATGGCACTGCCCGCTTTAAGGGTCAGACTCGAGGGGGTCAGATCCAAGCTGGGTGCAACGACCACTTGAGGATTGATGATGATGGTGCTGGTTTTAACCAAATTTCCAGCGGTGGCGGTCAAAGTCACCGTCGTCGGTGCATCCACGCTCGAGGGGGGACGGTAGATCACGCCCTGATTGGTTTTGTTGAGCAGTTGGCCCACTTCAGGGGAAATTTTCCATTCGACATTATTGCTCGAGTTGAGTACGGTGCTTTGGAACAGGACATCACTTCCGCCCGCAAAGAGGGTTTGGCTCGAGGGGGACAGACTGAGACTGGGATCTTGGGTCACGGGATCGGCAGGATTGAGGGTGATGGTCACTGTTTTGGTTAGATTTCCGATTTTCCCAGTGAGAATTACCGTAGTGGTGCTTGCCACGCTCGAGGGGGCACGGTAGCCTACTCCGTTGTTGCTTGGCTCGAGCAGTTCCCCCAAGTTCGGGGTCAGGCTCCAAGCAATGTCGCCAGCTACATTTTGCAGATTGGCAATGATCGGGCTGATCAGTCCGGTACCCGCTTTGAGGGTCAAACTCGAGGGAGTCAGCTCGAGGGTGGGGTTAGCGGTTTTGGGATTGATTTGAAAAGCAGCTTTGCTGGATTGACCCGTACTCAGCTTGGCAGTAATCAGCACCGTGAGCGGATTGGTCAAGCTCGAGGGGGGAGTGTAGCTGTTGCTGGTTCCCGTGTTACTCGAGAGCGTTCCAGCACCCGTAGCAGGCTCGAGGCTCCAACTGGGCACTTCGCTCGAGTTAGTGACTACAGCGGTGAGAACCTGAGCAGGATCACCTGCTACGAGTACTTTGGTTTGAGGAGCAATGCTGATACTGGCATCTCCGCTAGGCGGGGCGAGATTGCTAGGGCAGCCCGTCAGTAAGGCTACCAAGGTAAGTGACAAGACGAGTGAAAACAAAAATCTAATGTGTGGCATGTTTTTTCTTCTCCGCTTTGGGGTGAAATCTGGGGTAAAATCGCTTGCTCATTGCACCATCAATTTTTACACACCGCTTTGGGCGGTGTGCGGAGTATTTCTAGGTTTTTCCCAATTGGGGTTCTATTCCCCTCGAGTCAACTTGCCTTCACCAACTCCTGCAAGCTCGAGATCAGGGGTCTAATTCGTTCGGCTTTTAGTTTTAAACTGGCACGATTGACAATTAAGCGGGCGCTCGAGTGACCCAACACTTCAATCTCCTCGAGGTTGTTGGCTTTTAGGGTACTACCAGTTTGCACAATATCAATCACCGCTTCGGCTAGACCGGTCATGGCGGCTAGTTCAATGTTCCCCGATAATTTAATCACTTCGGCGGTAATTCCTTTTTCGGCAATGTAACGCTGGGTAATGCGCGGAAATTTGCTGGCGATGCGCTGAATGGTGCTGGTTGCGCCACGTTCCCGAATGAGCGAAATACGGCAGTGCGAAAAGTTTAAATCCAGCGGCTCATAGACTTGGCGGCCCGCTTCCATCAGTACATCTTTGCCCACAATGCCAATATCTGCTACTCCCAAATCGACATAAATGGGTACATCCGAATTGCGAAGCTCGTACACGGTAATTTCCCCCGTTTCATCGCGGAAGGTGTGCATCAAGGCGCGGCTTTTTTCGGGCAGCATTAAGGGAAGGCCCGCTTTTGCAAGTAGCTCGAGCGCCTCTTCAAAAACCCGCCCTTTGGGTAGTGCAATGGTTAAATTCATAGTTTTTTTCCTGTTTTAGTAATGTGTTCGGCAAAGTGTTCCAAACTTAGCAATTGTTCCCCAACCGCCACCCACTCGAGGGCATTTTTGTGGGCATATTCCAACATCTCGAGCGGGTTTTGGCTGTGCGCCACCACCACGCGGTGTCCTAGACCTCGAGCATGTTTGGCGGCAGCAAAACCCATTGCCAATACGCTGGCGGTGGGCAACTTGGGGGGCGCACCCAGGGCGCTCATCACCCGCTCGAGGCCGATGGCAAAGCCCGCCCCAGGCAAGCCTGTATCGTAGCGTCCGCCGCCCAGCAAAGGCTGTCCAAAATCGGGGGTGTAGGCCCGAAAAGTCATGCCCGTGTAGTAAGCCAAGCGCCGTGCCATCCCCAAATCAAACAAAAAGTCGGTGCGACCCGTCAGGGCCACGGTTTGGCGCAAGCGCTCGAGGGCATCTTGGGCTGCGCTGCTGTGGGCCATTTTTTGGGCGATGTCCAGCACCCAGGGGCCGCCATACAAGTCGGTGAGTTGTAAAATCTCGGCTTTCAGCGTACCAGAAACCCCGTAGCCGCCGAGCTTGGAGGCCAGTTCGGGCTGGGCTTTGCGCTCAATAATTTCGCTCAGTTCCTCAAGCGCGGCATCTTCCAAACCGGTGGGCTGCAAAATGGCTTGCACAAAGCTGCGATCCGCCACCTCGAGCCGAAAACGCACCCCCACTGCCTCCAGCGCATCACGGGCCAGCTCGAGCAATTCGGCATCGGCGGCAGGGCTGGAAATCCCGATCAGCTCAGCATCCACTTGGGTAAACTCTCGCAAGCGCCCCAGTTCGCTAAACAATCCGCGCAGCCAAACCTGCCCCGCACTTTGCAGCCGTATGGGGTAGTCGTGGGCCAGCAAATCGGTTTTGAGCAGGCGGCTGATCGCGGCGGTGTATTCGCTTCGCAGAGACAGCACACTACCGTCGCGGTCAATCAAGCGGAATGCTTTGTCGCTTTGCGGATGCTCGGGATCATGCAGCTCGAGGGCGGGGGTTTGCAGCGCGGCGTAACCCCAGCTCGAGAGGGTGCTTTGCAGTTTATTTTTAAGCTGCTCGCGCCATTCCCACTCGGGCGGAAGCACATAACGGGTACCAAACGGAATCACAGACACAAAATATTCCTCCAAATCAAGACTCGAGGGGATATTTTACCCCACTCGAGCTGGTTTGCCGTGATTGGTTTTAGAATGGGGTCTGAAAAGTTGGACAAAAGTTAGACATGAAAATTTTTAGAGCTGTTTTCTGTTTCGAGCAGGGTTGTCAGCAAACTGCGCTATTGCGCCGAAATACTGCCCGTTCCCGTGATCAGCTCGAGCCAAGCCACAGGCGTTTTACCCTCGAGCTGGGTTGTGTATTTGGCAGCAATGGAGATTTCCCCCGTTTCACTCGAGCCAATCACACTTAAACCCGTTTGGTTCAGCTTAATGGCCTTAATTTCCCCTGTACCTGTTTTGGCACGGTTTTTGCTGCCTTTGGGGAAAATCAGCTCCTCGAGGGTGATGCTGCCGGTTTCTACGCTGGCATCCAAAGTATTTTGGGCAAGATGTACCGAAATTTCACCCGTGCCAGAAGCCAATTTGAGGCTTCCACGGCTGTTTTCAATCTGAATATCTCCAGTGTCCGCTCGAGCGGTGATGTTGCCTTTGCTATTGAAAGAAGCAATTTTGCCCGTCCCTACCTTCAAATTCAACAGCGCAAGATCGCTGTTGCAAATCACCAGATTGCCCGTGTCGGTTTGTGCATCCAGCGATTTCATGGCCCCAAACAGATTAAAATCTCCTGTGCCAAACTTCACCTTGACCATCAAGCCTTTGGGGATTTTGAGATTCAGCTCGAGCTTGCACACCATACAAGTGTTGGGACTAATCCCCTCGAGCAGCAGGGTTTTGCCTTTTTTGACCACGCTATAGCGGGTTTTTCCTGTGGTGGTGGCGGTCAAGGTATATTTTTCCGCCACCACTACCGTAGCACTGGCAGTATCCGCTCGAATTTCTAAGGTATCGATTCCTTTAAAATCCAATACTTGGTTACGGGTTTCAGCCTGTGCCATTGGCAAGAAGCTCAAGATTAAACTCATAAGTAGGATTCGTTTCATAGTGCGGCCTCATTTTAACTGTCTCGTTTTAACTATTGCTCGAGCATCTGAGCATTCGAGCATTTATCAATAAAATGCGTGGCTAAGTCATTTGATTCAAAGAATAAACTATCTTTTTGAGACATGGCACTGATGGCTATTCTTGAAACGGATAACGGATAACGAACTCAAATTAACTCGGTTGAATCGGCTCGAGGGCCGCATCCAACATCTTTAGGCCACCTTTACCATCTGCCAAAGCCAAATGACCATCGGGCAAAGCAGTAATATCCATCGGATTCTGGAATTTCTTCTCCATCTCCAGCTTCCACCCCTCGAGGTTGACTTTAAAAACCATGCCCGCGCGGTCTGTCAGGTAGGCAAAAGTTCCGTTCTGGCCCGTTCCCACGGTCATTTTATCGGGGTGTCCTGGCAGGGCCAAACGCTTTTCCAGCTTGCCATTTTGATCGAGTTGCAACAAAGCCCCCGTGACATCCACCACCAAAATATGCGTGCGCCAGGCCGAAAGTGCCACAGGAGCGCCGCCCAGCTCGAGCTTTTTAGTCACCTCGAGGGTTTTAGCGTCCAACAAAAACAACTCGCCTTTGGCATGGTGGCTAATCCACACCCCTTGCTTGCTGGGCAAAACCGCGTCCATAAAATCCAGCATCGGCATATTTTGAGCGCTCGAGAGCTGTTTGGTGTGCTGGGTATTGCCCTTAAAAACCACCACCTCACCGCTCGAGGCTCCTTTAAGCCACACCTCACCAGCGACCACATTCAGCCCAGCCGATCCAGCGGGCGCAATATGGGTACTGAGTACCCTATCGGTCTTCAAGTCCACCACAATCAACTTATTATTGGCCCCACACAACAGATACCCCTTACCCTGCGAAATGACCGCCTCGGTAAACCACATCGGTTTCATCGACTCGAGGGCAATGGGGTGGGCTTTGCCCGCTGGATCGACCACCACGATTGGGGATTTGCTGAGTTCGTTGTTGCCCAGCAAAATGTACCCTTCGCTCGAGGCCACCACCGCCGCGTCAGTTGCCAAACTTGCTAGTGCAGGCGGAGCGCTGCTGTTCCAGATCAAAACACTGCTGACCGCCGCCGCAAGGCCCAGTCCACCAAACAACCAAGGCACAGATTTGGCTTTGGATTTCGTCTCGAGTTTCGTCTCGAGTTTCGTCTCAGTCTTATGCGCCAAAACCGAACGCACCACTTCTTTTGGTGCAGTGGAGCTTTGAGCTACCCGCTCGAGCAATCTGCTTTTCAGATCGGGGCTGGGAACGACCACTGGGGCAGCAAAGTTCAAGCCCACAAAAACCTGTCTCAATTCCTCGAGTTCGGCCCGCCAAGCAGGGTTATTTTGAAGTGCAGTCTCGAGCTGGATTCGTTCCTCGAGGCTGACTTGATTTAGTGCGTACAGCGGTAACAATTCATGTAATTCAGTGTTATTCAATTCAGGATTGTTTGATTCAGCCTCGTTCATTCCCATTCCCTCCCTTTCATCCGATTTCGCAGCTTGTCCAGCGCGTATTTGAGTCTACTTTTGACGGTTCCAACCGGTACGTTCATGGCTTCAGCAATTTCCTCTCGAGACTCTTCGCGGTAAAAAGCTCGCTCCACAGTCTCGCGGTGGGCGGCGCTCAGTGACTTCAAAACCGTTTGCAAAGTATCACCCAAGGCGGAAAGTTCGGTGCGCTCGAGCGGACTTTCCCGTGCATCCTTGATCGGTAGCAGGTTGCCTTCCTCATCCTCGAGGGTAGCGTGGTCACGGCGTTTGCGTAAAAAATCCACCGAACGATTCCGAATCATAGTCATAAAAAATGCCGCAAAACTTCCCTGCCCTGCTCGGTAAATTCCAGGATTTTCCCAAAGTTTAAAAAAGCAATCCTGCACTACTTCTTCGGCTTCTTCACGGTTAAAGAGAACCTGAGTAGCCAGCCCCAATGCGGCCCGAATATAGCGGTCATAAAGCGTCGAGAGGGCTTCTTGTCCGTGTTGATCTTTGCGTGCGAAGTTGGCAATCAACTCTCCATCGCTGATTTCGTGTAGAGACATCGGCACAAGTTTAGCACGCTGCTCTGTACGCGGTAGATTACTTTTGGGTTTGGCAAAAAGCAGTGGAGGAGCCAAGATCATGCTTTAGTTACGTAGAATCTTAGGTTTAGGTTCAGAACTTCTTAACGAAGGTATGTGTATTCGTTTTCCATTTTGCGTTGTCCGTTGTCCGTCAAAAATTAAGCAAATGAATCCAGTGTTTCCGACCCTCGAGCCTTACGGATTCGCCTTCTCTCGAGTCGTACCCTCGAACTTTGTTCGCTCGAGTGGCGTATCTTCAGCTATGATCAAACGTGGTTTTTTGTCTTCTTGGTTGGTTTTTTGCTTTATGGTTGGGCTGATTTTGATTTCCCCCTCGAGCCTAGCTTCACAGATTTTGGCTGGAAAAATATCCGCTCGAGCGGGCGAAACTGTGAATCTGGTTTTTCATATCCTTCCCCAGCCAGGACATTTGCTCAACAAAGTCAAACCTATGGAATTCGCCCTCGAGCAACCCTTTGGCAATCCCATCAAAGCAACTTTGCAAGCGGCCTATGACCGCAGTTTTTACCCCGACCTCGAGGAATACTACGGCATTTTAAAACCCCTCGAGATACAGGTTCAAATTCCAAAAAATGCCATTGGCAAATATACCTTCACTCTGAAAGGTCAAGTCCGCTTTTGTTCAATCACCCAGCACCTCTGTATTTCAGACCGTGCCGAAATCCCATATACCCTCGAGATTATGCCTGCGATTACACAAAGAAATAGACCGAACGCAAATTTACATGCTTGGGTCTTAGTAGGGATCAATGGTACGCTCGAGTAGATTTAATTATTAGATTTAGTGAACATCGATATTTCCCGTAAATTTCTCGAGCTTGACGATCAAAGGGAACTTACCGATACCAGGAAGCAGTTTAATGTTGACAGCCTGGGTTCCTTTTGAGCATACTACACCTGCCAAGGTTCTTCCTTGCGGACTGGTAAAGGAAATGGTGGCCTTTCCAGAACTGGTGGTACAGGTTCCTACTAGCGTTAGCTGATACTTATCGTAGACAATCTCTTTCGTATAGGTATTGGTTCCGTTACCGTTAAAGATCTGAGTGGGCCAGTCGGTAAGCAGCCCAATTCGGATACCGATGGTGAAATACCAAACTGCTAGGCCAATGATTGCAAGCACGACAAGAGAACGCATGGCTCGAGTATAGCCGACCTGCTAAACAGGACGCTCGGGAAAATACACAGATTTTTAACCACCGTTTGGGGGGGTGCTTTGTGCGGTGTCGGCTCGAGGGGGGTTAGGGATTTTTTTTGGGCTGAGCAAGAAAAAAACCAGCTCGAGAAGCAGCAAGGCCAAGGGAAAACCCAGTACAATCGCGCCGCTACCCAAACCCAACTTGAGGGCTGCCCAACCAATCCGCCACCAATTTCCAAACAGCTCGAGGGTAGTAAAAGCCCCCGAGTCCACCATTTCCCGAAAAGCACTCGAGTGGAGGACAACTGCCCAAGATGCCAGCAAAGTGCTGCCCACACCCAAAATCCAAGCCCGCAGCCACCACAAAAACCGCCTGCGTTGGGGAATGTAAATCAAAAGCCCTTGTAAAATAAGCGGATAGACTGCGCCCACGACCCATAATTCGGCAGGCTGAAGTGGATCTGGGCTACCCAAGGCCAACAGGTTGGTGGTACTCCACAATTCAGACGGTGGCACTCGAGCGGGATCGGCTTTTTGCAGCACCCACACCGCCCAAAGCACCAAGCACCAGGCCAAGGGCAGAGCCAAAAAAGCAATCAATACACGCCGCAACATCGCCGCCCATTGTATCAGCACGCATTGTATCCGCACAATGTATCAAGAGTTTGTGTTCGAGAGGTTGATGGATACTTTTCATATTGAGAAATGACTATCTTTTACTTTTGAACAATTTTGCTATCCACTCGAGCAATGCAAATAGGATTTTTGCGGTAATCCGCTCATGCACGTATCCAACAATAAAAATAAGCAAAATTGATAATGTGACCGTTAAAAAATTGAATCCAAGAAAGTTTATTATGAGATAGCAGGTCAAAACCCATTGCAAAATATATAAAGTGCAAAATATTCGACCATCATCCTTAATGATTGAATCATCTTCTTTGTACGGCATTATCCTCCCAAAACCTCGCTCGAGCGGATGCTAAATACCTTGGAAACCCCACCTCTCGAGGTGACACCCCATAGGGCATCGGCGACTTCCATAGTGGCTTTTTGGTGCGTGACCAAAATAAATTGGGTTCCTTTGGCGGCTTGTAGCTTTAAAAAATGGGTAAAGCGGCGAATGTTGGCCTCGTCTAGTGGCGCGTCTACCTCGTCTAGCACTGCAATGGGCAAGCCTTCCGCCTCGAGGGGGGCGCTGGAGAGGGCAAAAAGAAAAGCCAGAGCCACCAAAGTACGCTCACCGGTAGAGAGCAAATTTAGAGCTTTGGTACGTTTGCCTGCGGGTTGCACATTCAAAGCCAACCCCACCAAATGCCCCTGATCTAGCAGTACCTGCAACTCACCCGAGCCGCCCAAAAGCTCATGGCTGTACCGCGCAAACTCGAGGGAAACCCG
This sequence comes from Deinococcales bacterium, assembly GCA_025359705.1. Classification (GTDB taxonomy): domain Bacteria; phylum Deinococcota; class Deinococci; order Deinococcales; family Deinococcaceae; genus JACMOA01. The sequence goes on from JANYFS010000425.1 coordinate 8,479, forward strand.
CTCGAAGGCTTGGCGCAAGGCACTTTGCAAATCCCGCTCGAGGTCGCTTAGGGCGTTTCGCAATTCCAGATCCGCCAAACGCGCATCCTCGAGTTCTGTGTGCAGGACTACAAAAGCGGCATTCTCCAGGGCAAATTGCTGGGGAGCCAGTGGATTTACAGCACCCAGCTCGAGCAGTTGGGTTTGCAGCTCGGACAATTGGGCATTCCAAAGGCGCGGGGTTCCTTCGATTTCTTCTACAGGCAGAACTTCACCAAACTCGAGCAAGCTACTTTCACGGCGGGCCAGCGCAATCCGCAGGTTTTCCAGCTCGCTGCGGCGGGTGCTAAGCAAGGCGGTGACTCGAGCCTGATCTTTGCCACGCCCAGCAAGCTGGGCCTCGAGCGGGGAGGTTTCAGAAACCCCCCAACGTGCCAGC
>JANYFS010000128.1 GCA_025359705.1 Deinococcales bacterium
AGGGGTACGGACTCGAGCCGCGCAAGAGATGATGGATACTGCTCGAGCTGCCCAAAAGATGGGCCTCGAGGTAGTTAATGGGTTTACTGGCTCGAGTATCTGGCATAGCCTCTATGCTTTTCCACCCACATCACAAGACTATTGGCAGGCGGGTTTTGACGACTTCGCCAGGCGCTGGCTTCCCATTCTCGAGGTTTTTGACACCTGTAAGGTCAATTTTGCGCTCGAGGTTCACCCCACCGAAATCGCCTTCGACATTGCCAGTGCCGAGCGTGCGCTCAATGCACTCGAGGGCCATGAGCGTTTTGGGTTCAACTATGACCCCAGCCACTTGGCCTATCAACATGTAGATTACATCACCTTTATTCGCAAGTTCTCGAGCCGCATTTTTCACGTTCACATGAAAGATGTCTGGTGGGGTCACGGCACTGGTGAGGCTGGGGTGTTTGGTGGTCACACCAGCTTTGGAGACTCGAGGCGCTACTGGGATTTTCGCAGTCTCGGACGTGGCGACATCAAATTCGAGGATATCATTGTAGCCCTCAACGATGTCGGTTACGATGGTCCATTGAGTGTGGAATGGGAGGACTCGAGGATGGACCGAGTTCATGGAGGCAGCGAGAGTGCGGCTTATTGCAAGCGGTTAGATTTTAAATCCTCGAGCGTGGCTTTTGACGCAGCTTTCGAGCGGTAATTTTGCAAACCTTTCGAGTTACCGTTGGCTGGGCTGTTGGGTATTCCCCTCGCTAAACAGATCAAGCTAAGCCAAGCAGAGTTTAGAGCAGTTGTCCGTAATACGTTTTCCGTTAAGCATGTGATGGCAAATAGTGTGTTTCAAACGGACGAATTGTTTTTTTAAGTAGTCCGATTTATCCATTCACTCCTCTGACAAATGCTCTAACTATGTGCTCAATCCACGGCACTCGAGTTTTACTACTCTCGAGGGAGCTATGGAACCTTTTGGTTTTGACTCGAGGTTGCGCCCATAAAGATGAAGGGTTTGCGCCAAGTGTACCGAATCTTTCTGAATCTCCACGCGCTGCGTGGAGATTTAAGTTGGACATACTACCGTTTACTTTCCAAAATAAAGCGGGACGACGCTCGAGCGTTTTACCACCATACCTTACGCTGCTAAATTGATCACTGACAAAGTGATACAAGGTGAGACCCTTGTCGGAACCAAAGTACTTGCTGTTGTAGCCAGTGTAAATGCTGCGAACGGGAACCACAAAGCGCAACCCATCCGCACTAGCAACTTCTCCACCGCCCCACTTGTGAGCCAACTCGAGACCCGTGTGGTAGTTGACCAAGTGGATGTTAGCCTTCTCGAGTGTCTCGGGTCGGAAGTAGTTTTGCTTAACCCAGGCTAGACGATGCAGATTTAAGGTAGGGCTGTTTGACTGAGATACGGCCTTAAGACCGATATTGCACACCTGCGCTACACTTTACGAATATCACCGTCTGGAACAGCTTCTTCAAAGAGAGCCTCGAGCGCGGTTTTCTGCTCTTCTGTAAGACGACGCTCGAGAATGAGGTAAAGATGCTTGGCCGCATGGTCTCTGAACTTGCGGGCAGGCTCCACGGGGTGCCGCTCTGCCCAAGACTACGATGACTCGAGCCAAAATACTGGCTCCCGGTAACAAGACGTGGCGGGTACTGAGGTATTCGGTGCAGCGGTCAAAAAGCGCGATGGGGCGTTCATCATCTAAACGCACTCGAGCATATAACCAGCGCAAAAACTTCAATAGCTCGAGGCCTTCAAAAGCGTGGTAGCCCAGATGGCTACGGATCAATAACTGGTGGTCAAAGGGGGTAGTGCGTCGCTCGAAATATCTTGGTAGACCGCTTGTATCCGCTAAGCCAAGTTGTTCGCAGAGCGTTCGTAACACTAAAACCGGAACATCGGTGGGGTCAAGCAGAAACGTGCTCAGGAAGCGCAAAGTGCAGAGTTGGAGGGCGAATCCCAGCCTAGTGTGATCGAATCTCAGGTTAGCAATCACCTGAAGGTCTCGAGGGGTGAGCACAAAATATTTAGCGAGTTGGAAGGAGATGGGGTCGCCCTGAAAGCGTCCGTAGCGTTCAAGATGGACATCGCTGAGGAATTCGACCGGCATGAACCATCTTAGACCAACCCTAAAATGTGCATTAGCTTTCTAACGTGATTCACTGTTCCGTTGCTATGCGACCCCCGAAAACGGTAAAGGACGAGCGGGTGGCACATCTTCAGGTTGCTGATCACTCGAGCGCACAGGGTCACGGCTTACATCACTCACGGCCCGACTGTACTCGAGCGAGACTCCCTCGAGCTTGGCACCCTACCCAAATTCGATCACAAATCAAAGTGTGCTAGCGCTCAAGCTACCGC
>JANYFS010000541.1 GCA_025359705.1 Deinococcales bacterium
GAACTCGAGCGGGCGCGGCGCTTTTATGTGCGAGCGCGGCAGGTGCGTACAGGATTGGCCCAAACTGCCAGTGAGGGCCGCTGGGCGCATTGTAAATTGACCTCTCGAGCGGGAATGGCAGGGGCAGTTTCACGTTGGTTGGGAGCAGTCGAAGATTTGTCAATGATTGCTCAAAGGCTGTTGCGAATACAGATTGAAAATGCCCCCGCTTTAGAGGTGATTCGGCGGTATGATTCGGTGGAAACCCTATTTTATTGTGATCCACCCTATGTTCACGAGTCTCGAGGGGATAAGAATGCATACGCCTTTGAAATGACCAACCAGGATCATATTCAGATGGTGGAACTGCTCAAGTCGATAGAAGGTAAGGTGGCACTGAGTGGGTACCACAACAGTATCTATGACGAACTGCTCTCGAGTTGGTATTGTACCGAGGGATCAAGTCAAATGGTGCATAGTGTTAAACAAGAGCGCACTGAAGTTTTATGGACCAACTACGACCCTCGAGAAGTAGTATTGCTTTCATCGGAGAAACCAAAATGTCAGACATCCAAAACACCCCTCGAGACATCCTTGACTCCATTATTTTAGAAATTAGTGTTTTGGATTTTGCTGAATCAGGGTTAAATTTAGGTGTTGAATCTGGAGAAATTCGAGAAAAAGTAGCTTTGATTGCGCGAAATCCGCAAAATCGAGCGCTTGCACGGTTGATTTTGTCTTGTACTTTGGCAAAAACTCACCGTCCAGAATTAGATATTCGTAAACCCTATACCGAAATTGGTACAGCGGATTCTTTTTCGGGTCGCACCTATGATGAAAGTTATATTACGGCTTTTATTCAAAAACATAAACTTCCTTGCAACGAAACCACCGCATTTTTAACCCCTGCCCTCAGAAATCGGAACCAATTACTGAATTTGGAAACCAATTTGGTAGGTCGCCCCCCTGAGCTGTACAAAGCTGCTTTGCAGTTGTTGGATGCTGTAGCATTGAGTCGTATTTCCGCTCGAGCGCTGCTGTGTGAAATGGTATTGCAATTGATGCATATTCGAGAAGAAAACAACAAGAGAATGTCGTCTTTGCTCTCTCAGCTCAGTGGCTCGAGTTCTATTGTAGCCCTCTCGAGCGAAGCCATTTTGAATTTACTCGAGCAGCATCTCAAACTACCCAATTCGAGCAGGCTTCCTGTTTTGATGGTTGCGGCAGCCTATCAAGCCGCACAAATCGGTGAAGAGGTTTTAGATCTTTTAGCCCATAATGCTGCCGATAAACAAACGGGTAGTTTAGGAGATATGGAAGTGATTTTGAGAGGTGAAGACCGAGTTGTTACTGCATACGAAATGAAAACGCGCCGTGTGACTCGAGAGGATTTAGATATTGCTTTGCATAAATTCTCTAATCAAAATAGTAATAACCATATTGATAACTATATTTTTATTACCACGGAAGCCATAGACCCCGAAGTCAAAATATATGCTCGAGCACTATATCAACAAACAGGTGGAATTGAAGTAGTGGTTTTGGATTGCATCGGTTTTATGCGCCACTATCTACATTTTTTTCACCGCAGACGAAGCGAGTTTTTGGAGAACTACCAAAAATTGTTGATTGATGAAACAGACAGTGCAGTTCGTCCTGCATTAAAAGAGGCTTGGTTAGCTTTAAGGTTTGCTTCTGAAAGTAGCACCATCGAGTAACTTGTCGAATGGTTTGTCTCATAAGTATATATAGGAGTCCAGCATGATCACTGCTAACCCACCCCAACCCATCCAAACCGATAGCAAAAACGCCCGCAAAGCCCTCGAGCAGTTGTGGGCGGCTGTGGGCAAAGAAATTCGCACCCACACGGGAAATATGATTGCCATCACCGCCGCCGATACCTTAGAGACCGTCAAAGATACCCTGCTCGAGCTGCCGCGCCGTGTGGCCAGCCGCCAAATCATTGGGGTTTTGGACGAGTGTGATTGTGTCACCCTCGAGGTGAGTTTGTTTCAGGTGCAAGGAGAATGGCTCGAGCGCTTTGTGTTGTTTGGCAATGCCGAGCAGCTTCAAGGTTCCATTTTGCCCCTCTTGGCAGCCGATGTGCTGACCTTTTTGTGGTGGACACGGGCCAGCAGCCTACCGCCCAGAGGCAAGGTCTTCGATAAATTGACCGAGGTTGCCGATCAGGTGATTGCCGATACCCTCACAGTCAACCTGAACGAACGGGCCACCTACGCCCTTGCCGACATCGCTTGGTCGCGCAGTGCGCCGTGGCGGGAACTGACCTGCCAACTGTTCGACGACCCCGAGGCCGCCGAGCAACTTCCCAAACTCGAGCGTTTAACTATTCGCTATGTGGATGGGCGCAGAGGCGACCAAGCCGCACGGTTTTATGGGGCATGGCTGGCCTCGAGGCTGGGGTGGCAAAACCTGTCACGGGTGCGGCTCGAGCCGATAGAGCAACCTGAACCCAACCAAACCGTGGCAAGGGGGGAAATTTTGGGTGTGGAATTGGTTGCGTCCGAAGCCAATTTTAAAATCGAGATCACCTCGAGCGAACTGGCTTCCACCTCGGTGCATTTGCCCTCTGGCTCGAGGCACAGCACCGTTAAATTGCCCGACAAAAGTTTGGCCTGGTTGCTGACCTTTGCGATGGATGTTCCCGAACACAACGATTTGTACCGTGCCTCGCTAAAAATTGCTCGAGATAGCGCCATGAAATACGAGCATTTTGCCGACCCACAAGCGGTAGGCACCGAAGCCGCCGAGCGTTTTGTGCAAGAGTACCAGCAAGCGGTGGCGGCACGCGGCGCATTTCATGTGGCCCTGTCGGGGGGCAGCACCCCTGTGATCGTTTTTCGCGCACTGCGGGACAAGAATTTGGACTGGAGCAAAGTGCA
>JANYFS010000549.1 GCA_025359705.1 Deinococcales bacterium
CTCGAGGGCGCTGTACAAACCATCGCGCTTGAATACATTTTGTAAATACTCGAGGGCTTCTCCCAAATAGCGGCTGAATTTACGCAGGCGTTCTTCATAACGGCCCCCCGTAACAATCCAAATCCGTTCTTCTTCGGTTTCCACCAGCTCGAGCGAAAGAGGTGGAATCTTGACTTCTTCGGATTCCTCGATCATCGAGTGGGTCGCTGCCCAACTTTCGCGGGAAGGGAGCAATTCAAACAAGGTATCTTTGACCCGCTCGAGTCCTGTCCCCTCGAGGGCGCTCATTGGCACAATTGGCAAACCAAAAGGCTGCAAATCCTCGATCAATTGGTCTCGAGTTTCGTCGTCAATCAAATCCACTTTGTTCAGGGTGATCAGGGCCGCACTCTCGAGCAGGCTGGGATCGAAGGAGTTCAGTTCGTTTTGCAGGGCTTTGAGGTCGTTGACCGGATCTTCGGCAGCCGACAAGACATAGACCAGCAAACGGGTACGCGAAATGTGGCGCAGGAACTCGAGGCCCAAGCCTTTACCTTCGCTGGCTCCTTCGATGATGCCAGGAATATCCGCCAAGGTAAAGCGCTCGGTATTGTTGTAATCACCACGTTCCACCACACCCAAAATCGGCGACAGCGTGGTAAACGGGTAGGCAGCAATTTCGGGATTGGCCCTCGAGACTTGCGCTAGCAAGCTGGATTTGCCCGCATTGGGATAGCCCACCAAGCCCACATCGGCAATCAAACGCAGCTCGAGCCGAATCTTGCGGCGAATGCCTGGCACACCCAGCTCGGAAAAGCGCGGAGCCTGGCGGGTGGAGGTGACAAAAGCACTATTGCCTTTGCCGCCATGCCCACCTCTTGCCACAATTTTAACTTGTCCCACTTCGATCAAATCGGCAATCACTTTGCCGGTATCGGCATCAAAAGCGGTGGTTCCTACCGGGACATCCACTGTAAAGTCCAAACCATCCGATCCCGAGCGCAAACGCCCTTCGCCGTACCGTCCGTTTTCAGCGCGGTATTTGCGCTTGCCAATCAGTTCTTCGAGGCTGGTCACATTGTTGACCGCCCGCAAAAAAACTGTGCCACCCTTGCCGCCGTGTCCGCCGTCGGCTCCACCTTTGGGCATATATTTGGCGCGGTGAAAGCTCATTGCCCCGTCGCCGCCATTTCCTGCAATCACTTCAATCTCGAGGATATCCCGAAAAGCCATGTTATTCTCCTTACGATTTAAAACGATTCGGCAAATGTTACGACGGGTGAACCCATGAGGATCTGCTCGAGGGTTACTTAAAACGCAACCCGAACTCTATATCCCATCAAAAGAAAACGAGGGCCACGATAGCCCTCGAGTCCATTGCTCGAATCTGAACCTTTTGAACACGCCAGCACTACACTCGAGCGGGTTCAATCAGCCGCAGCAGCGACAGCCAAAGGCAGCACTGTGATAAAACGGCCCATATTGCCTTTATTGGCAAATGTTACCGTACCTTCGATCAGGGCAAACAAAGTGTGGTCGCGGCCCATGCCAACGCCCTTACCTGCTTGAAACTTGGTTCCACGTTGACGAACCAAGATATTACCTGCCAAAACTTTCTCGCCGCCGAACTTCTTGACACCCAAATACTTCGGATTGCTATCGCGTCCGTTCTTGGATGAACCTACACCTTTCTTGTGGGCCATTTTGATTACCTCGTTGTTTAGAGCAGTTCAATTCGATTTACCTAAAGTTAAATTACCCAAGGTAAATTAGTGAATGTGAATCTACTGAATACAAATCTACTGGATACCAGTGATTCTGATTGCGGTGAAGTCTTGACGATGCCCGTTACGACGGCGATACTGCACACCACTCTTGTACTTGACAATGTAGATTTTCTTGCCACGCCCATGATCCACCACTTCGGCAGTCACTGTGTTGCCTGCGGCAGCTTCACCGATTTGGGCGCTTTCGCCAACGACCAACAAAGGAGCGAACTCGAGGGTAGCCCCAATATCGCCGTCCAATTTTTCCACGCGCAGGACATCGCCCTCGGCAACGCGGTACTGTTTACCACCCGTTTGAATTACTGCAAACACGCTTTTCCTTCCTTCCGAGGGGTATGGGATGTTCCCAGTTGGCCCTCGAGCTTGACCCGATTATCTACCTACAAATCCTATGCAAATCATGCAGGTGTCCAGCCGAAGAGTATATCACGCCCAAGACAATCTCTCAAGCCCCAGAATTCCCGAATTCCCGAATTCCCGATTGCTTTACCCATCACCCCTTACCCCTCGAGCAAAGCTACCAATTTATCCAAAACTTCCTCAAGTACCTCCACTGGAGCAACTTCGATAAATTCCACAGCTCGAGCGCTCCAATCTAAGGCGTAGACATGACTTGCAAGCACACAGCCTCGAGTCACCAAACCTTCGGGTAAACCAACTTCGGTGGCGTACCCTTTTTGCTTTCGTGTAATGGGGCAACACACTACCAAGCCTGTCCGAGCGTTATAGACATCACTCGAAAGAATTAAAGCAGGCCGTCTGCCGCCTTGCTCATGACCCAAACGTGGATCAAAATCCGCCCAACAGACCTCTCCCCGCTTTGGAGGTCGGCTCATTGTGCTCATTGCCAATCCGCTTCTTGACCCAATACACCCTCGAGCGCGACATCTTCATAGTGCAACCCTTCTGCTGGTATTCCCTCGAGCAGCATTGCGGCGGTGTATTTGCTGTTCCGCCTTGGGGTTCTGGACAGGGGAACCAACAGCAAAGCGCCATCTTCTTTGATACTCAATTCAAAACGTTGGTTTTCCCCAATCCCAGCACTCTTAATCAGGCTCGAGGGCAGGTTAAATCCAATACTATTGCCATGCTTGATGGTGCGAATTTCCATAACAGCCTCCATGAAATCTTTCGTAATACATTGTAATACACTGTGCGCGGAAACTTTGAAACCCAGTCACTTTTGAGTCCCTATATTGAAACAAATTGGGTAAACTTGAGCTATGAACCGCCAAGAAGCCCACCAACTGATGCTCGAGTACACCCCCGATCCTTCTTTGCAGCGGCACATGCTCAATGTGGAAGCGGCAATGGTCTGGTATGCCAAGCACTGGCAAGAAGACGAAAACACCCTCGAGCTGTACGCCATTACCGGTTTGCTGCACGACTTCGACTATCAGCGTTACCCTGAATACGATGTGCAAGCCCAAACGGGACATCCCTTTTGGGGGGTACATTATTTGCGGCAAAATACCACCCTACCCGAAGAGGTGTTTCAAGCGATTTTGGGCCATGCTACCTACAGCGGAGTCGCTCGAGAGACCCGTTTGGCAAAAACCCTGTTTGCAGTCGATGAATTGACGGGCTTAATCCAAGCCGCCAGCCTGATCCGCCCCGACAAAGACATCCAGTTGCTCGAGCTGGCAAGTGTTAAAAAACGCTTCAAAACCAAAAGCTTTGCCGCAGGAGTCAACCGCGACGAGGTGATTTTGGGGGCGCAAGAATTGGGAGTAGACCTCGAGCAGCATATGGAAAATGTGTTGAATGCCTTGAAATTAAATGCTTTGAAAGAGGCCAAGATTTAAGGCGGTGGGTTGTTAGGGTTATTCGTTTTTCGTCAAAACCACTAGCCAAACAGTATTTTTCTCGCCCTCTCGCCCTCGAGTCTTACCCTCCAAACTCAGGTTCCCACACATACCGCTCGAGCCGACACTTCACCCCCACAAATACAATCCCTTCCGCCTCAAGCAAGGCTTTTTGGCGTTCGCCCAAAC
>JANYFS010000585.1 GCA_025359705.1 Deinococcales bacterium
CAGAAACTAAAGTGATCATCCAAGAAAGTAGGCTATGTATCATCATTATGGTGATCACTATTGCGGTGCTTTAGGAATTTCCTTGCCCCCATTACCTTTACCTATCAAAAAATCTTCCCGCAACTTCTCGAGCTGCACCCCTTGCTGCCCCACGCGGTCTTTTAGCTCGAGGACAACCTGATTCATATCGGCTTGATCCGCTTTAAAATTTTGCACTTCAAGGAAAGAAAACCCCGCAGCAGCCGCGCCCAACAGCGCCAAAATCAAGGCCAACACCGCCCAAAGCCTGGCCCCACGTACCACCCCAACTTCTTGCTCGAGGCGTTTAAGCCGAAGCATTAGCTCTTCTTGCTGCTCGAGGGACTTCTTAATCGCTTTTTCCGAACTCGAGTCTGCTTTTTTGGATTTGTCGCTGGATTTATCAAAGGTTTTGCCTTTGGGTGTGCCGTATTCCGGATCGGAAGTGCGGCGGCTTTGGGCAATAGGAGCGCTAAGGCTGGGCGGAGCTGTGGCGGAAAGCGGATCTTTGGAACCCTCCTCGAGCGGGAATTTGTGGATGCCTTCGTCGGAAACCAGTGCCTCGAATTCGCCAAAACGCCGCCGTTCCTCTGGCTCGAGCGGTTCGATCAGCAGCATTCGGGGTAAACGCCGCAGTTTTTTAATCCGCTCGAGGGCATTTTGCACCGTGGCGAGCTGCCCCAAACGCAAGGGTTTTGCCGCCGTAGGCAGGGCCGCCAAAACCGACACATCCAGCTCGAGCGCCCCGCCCGTTTGGGTTCCTTCCCTCGAGTCGAGCGCGTCGTTCAGACTGGCAGGTGGCGCAGTCACATCGTGAAAGCTGCACAGCCCGTACCAGTGGTTCAAAACCTGTGCCAAATTCGCCTTGACCCAGCTTGCGGATTCACTGGCAAACCGCAGCCCAATCAGCTCGCAAATGGCGCGGTCTTGGCGGTCACGGCGCTGGGATTCACCAAAAGACAGCAGATACAAACCACTTCGCAGCGGCAACAACAAAAAAGCGTTTTTCTCTCTGGCGCTGCCTTGGTAATAGCTGACACGGTGCAGCAAATCGAACAGCCCGCCAATCAAACCCTGATCCTCGCTCGAGAGGTCATCGGGGGCGAAATGCCAGCGGTAATCGCTGAGCAGCCCACGACTAAACAGCATGGGCTGGGCAGTCACCGCCACCGAATCTTTCACTTGCCACCTTTAATGCTAATTCCACGGTACAGCCCCAACTCGGGGTTTTCTTGGGCAGCCGCCAGCAGTTGCTCGAGCAGATCGCTGTAATAGGGTTTCCCCTGCCGTGACAGCCGCTCGAGCAGTTGCAGGTTGCGCCCGCGCTTGGCCTTCTCGAGCAGCCACAACAGCGGGTACAGCAACGGCAAATGCAGATTCAGCGGCTTGGGAGCGCGTTCGATCAGGCTCCGCATTTGCACCAACTGAATCATGCCCTGTTTCACTCGAGTCTGCACCACAGAAAAGCTGTTCTGGGTGCGCCCCAAACCCACTGCCGACACAGGAATAATTGCCCACGGCCCCGCATGGTTGCCCAAAAGCTGCTGGGCCAGTTGCTCGGTTTCTGCCAGCAGCACCGAATAATTGAGCGTTTTATCGGCTTTGAGCAATTTGGTTTTGCCTAGTTCTATTGGAAAAGCGGCGCAAAAATCCGCCACCGCGTCCACCTTGGTCAACAAAAAAACAATTCCCACTCCAGGGCGGCGTTCGCGCAGCACATTGACCACTTTGGTCACTTTATCGAAGTAGCCCAGCGGGGTGTGGTAGCTGTTGTAGGTGATGTCTTCCCAGTCTTTTTTCTGTACCAGACGCTCGTATAGCAGATCTATAGCGCTGATAAACACCAAAATACAATCGGTGCGCTCGAGTTCTTCGATCAGTTTGGTGGAGACATCTTCGCGCTTATCGGGGTTGATCAGGCTGGTGGTATCGCCGCCCCGGTAATCATAGAGGCCCAGCGTAGCAATGCGCTCGGCCCCCAACCACAGGCTACTGATCAATTCATATTCCCTAGTGGTGGAAGGCGGGTAATCCCGATCCACAAACTCGGGCCACTCGGTCAGGTGGGCGTGCAGCAAGGATTTTTCTTGTCCCTCGAGTGTGGTCGCCCGCAACGAAAAATGCCGATCAAAAACCGGCAGCGACAAATTGACCAAGGTGCTGGACAATCCCGCCAAAAAACTGGTCTTGCCGCTGCCCGAACCGCCCAACAGCATAAAACGAAAAGCATCTGTAGAATTTGTAGGAGAATGTGTAGGATCAGTCATAGATTCACTCGAGCCATATTTTAAAGCATTCCTACACCGCTCGAGGGTAAGATTTGGTGAGGGAAAGATTGGGGCGCTCGAGGGGTTGAATGGTGTATTGAATTGAAATCTCTAATTCAAAATACGTATGTGATTAGCGCCCCGTGGCAGAACTCGAGGGGAAAATACGTTTTAGGTTGAACTCCCTCGAG
>JANYFS010000591.1 GCA_025359705.1 Deinococcales bacterium
AGAGGAGCATCGAGGGAGTTAAAAAAGATGCGAAAATCTATCAACTATACCCCTCAAGAAATCGCGTAACGTCAGTAATTATATCTAATCTGAAAATTTAAATCAAAATACAACATCTCCCTCGAGATCATAAAAAAATTAGGTAGGAGCGGGTTTAAAACCCGCCCAGTACATAAAATTTTAAATTTAAATCCACATGCGAAGCATCTAAATTATTATGTAGTATTGTAGAAATGATATAACATTTCAAATAATAATCAATAAAATAATAAAAATCAATAAATTACACTCGAGTGATCCGAAAAAACAGGAGAAATTATGGAAACCATCAAAGCAATAAAAAATGCACTGGGTAGTGGACTCGAGCCATTTTTTTTGACCATCACCAACTTGGGTGGAGATCTGGCTTATATTGCCGTGCTGGTGATTTATGCCCTGATTATTTTTCCTGGGGGGGCCAGAACTTTGGGAGTTTGGTTTTCGATCAGTTTGCTGGTCAATGCCCTGCTCAAAGACCTCACCCTTGAGCCACGCCCCTATACCTTAGATCCCACATTGGCTTCGGAAGCGGCTCAAAAAACCGCAGGCGGATACAGTTTTCCCAGTGGTCATGCCCAAGTTACCGCGACCTTGTGGGGTTTAATGGCTTGGCAATTGGCAAAGCGTTGGTTTTGGGTGTTGGCAGTGGTTTTAACCGTGCTGGTTGGTTTTTCCAGAATTTATCTGGGGGTTCATTATTTGGGCGATGTGCTGGGGGGCTTAGCCATTGGTGCGGTTTTGGTGGCTTTGGGAGGGCTACTCCCAATCAATCTGGCTCGAGCTAACCTTTCCAGTGGGCCAATTCTCTGGGGAATTGCAGTGGTGTTGGCAGTAGTCGCATTTTTCCTGCCCGAAGAAAGTGGACGAGCGCTGGGTTTACTGGTTGCTTTTTTGCTGAGCAGTTTTGCTTTTAGCGCACCCACAACTTGGCCCTCGAGGGTGGGGGTTGCCGCTTTGGGTCTGATCTTGGGGGTGGGTTTGTATTTCGGCTCGAGCCTGCTGCTTCCCGAGGGGTTCAAACGTTCGGGCTTAGGGGCTTTTGTGCGCTATTTTGGGTTGGCTTTTGCCATCACCGAGGGCTTACCCAAGCTGCTGCTGCGCCTCAAATGGCTCGAGCCACGCATATAAACCATAAAACTCAGAGATAGCACCGCCAGTCACTGAACGGGTATCCTAAAGGGTATCCAAAACATGGCTCGAGGGTTACACATAAACAATCCAACACAACATAGGCATCTCAAATGTCACTTTGCACACTATTTGATACCTTGAGGCTGCACCTTAAACCCCAATCATGGTTAGAATGGACAGCATAGGCATCATCAAAAGCGTAGTTTAAGTCACGGTAGGGAAATCAGAGTGGCTGATTTGGGTCGTTCGCACCTGATTTAGTGTGTCTTGCAGGATATGAGAACTTTGAGCAGGCGGTTATGATATTGGTACGTGTTGGGTACGTGTTGGGTATGTGTTGGGTACGTGTTGGGTACGTGTTGGGTACGTGTGCTGTTGGGTAGGGTAAAGGAGCGATAACGAGACATGGCAAACCTGGTCTACAACATGGTGTGTGATGCTTTTGCGGGCATGATTTCACACCGTGCAGCGGAAAATCTGGTCAAGGATGCCTTGCGAGATATTGGAAGCCATCCTGATCGGGTGACTGCCCTCGAGATGCAGGAGCTTTTACGCAGGGGGATTTTTAAACGCTTGCAAAAAATTATTCCCACGATGCAAGCCAAAGGGGAAATCAAGAGGTTGCTGCGGCAAATAGAGAAAACCTTGGCTCAACCCCAATCGCCCACCACCGAAGGTGAAGATGACTGGGAAGAACCCGAAGCCGAGGCGGTGGATCTGAGCAAGTGGGGCGTGGGTGTAGGGGAAGCACCCGCTGCTATTATGCTTCCTGCATTTCCCGATTTGCCCCTGCTCGAGCAAGATACAACAATCAAACTCACCCAAAGCGATATTCCCGAACTCGAAGCGGTGGGGGCAGCCCTCGAGCAGTTGCCTTCATCCCCATTGTCGCCCGCTCAAAAAAGTGTCCTCGAGGTGGATGTAGTGTCTAGCGATTCTGATTCAGTTCAGTCCGAGCTGGTTTCTCTGGAGATCGACATTGCGGAGGTCAATTCAAAGGTCAATACGCCTATATTCGGTACCCCTATTCCTGCCAATGCTCCCACCTTCAATGCTGACCCTACTGCCTCTTCTACTTATAACTTTTCCGAACTCAATTCACTCGAGATAAATGGCCCAGCAGTAAACGGTTCGACAATAAATGATCCAAGTAGGACTATTCCAACACTTTCTATTCCAGAAGCTGTAGTTGCACAAGTGATCACAAATACCACACCGCTACCCAGCGTTCTCGCCCCATCCTTAAGTAACGAATCCACACTTCCCCGTTTTCAAGATAATACCCAAGTATCGCCAAAAAGCAGCGAAGATTTCGATAACATCAATGAATTGGCTTCTGACGATGCCGATGATCTTAATGATGGGGATGATGGCTTTGCGGATGATTTTGGTGCTATTTTTGATTTCGATAGCCCCGATTTTAACGATGCAGGGGTAGCCCATGTACCGCTCGAGCCAAAACCCATTTTGCGAGAAGGGAGCAAGCAAGACCAGATCTTTAGTGTGATTGCGCTCGAGGCAGGAGTCAGTGATGTGATGCTTTCGACCAGGGAAGGAAAACTTTTGGGAGCCAAAGTCAGCCGCTTGGATGCGCCCAAGCTGTGCCGAGCAGTCAGTCAATTGGCTGCGGGCGCGGATGGCGGCATTCCTCCAGGCTTGATTTATCTGGATATTGGGGAACAGTGGGTCACAGTTGCACCACTCGACGATCAGGTCTTGTTGACCGTATTGTGTGCAAGTAACACCAATATTGGTAAGCTACTGGCACAAATCATCACGATTAGGGAGGGACTGTGACGAAACACCACGTAAATAAATCTCACAACATCAGATCTCACAACATCAGATTTTATGCCACAATGATCGTTTTAGCACTTGGCTCGAGTGGGTTTATGGGGGTAGCCCATGCACAACAAGCCTTGCTGCAAGGTTATCAAGGCGTGGTGGGATCGCTCGAGGCCGCCCAAGAAGCCCAAGCCAATAAACAAGCTGCTGCCAGCCAAGACCGCTTGAGCGAAGCCATCAACCGTTTCCGTAAGTTGGCTCCCGATATTGGGGCCAAGGTACTGGTGGACGGCATCGAGAATGCCTTACGTCAAGCCCAAATTGCGGTATCCCGCTCGAGTACCGACCTAGTGGCCCAAACGGGTCTGGTACGGGGCATGTTGCGCCGCGCTTTGCAAGAAGAATTGCTCAACCAAGTGGAAGCTCGTGGGCCGCTATTGCCCAAATTTACCAATTTGCTGAGCAATGACTATGGCTTGGATGCTACCGCCCGCAAGCAACTGCTGGGTTTTGCCAATACTGCCAATGTGGAAGGGGTTCGGGTGGTGGCCCAGCGCCAAGCGGCCCTCAAAATGCTGGCAAGCCTCAAAACTGCCGCCTCGAGCGATACCAAAACCGCTTTCTCCAATATGGCAACCGCCAGCAGTTGGTTTATGAGTGTGCAAAACGCGCCCGAAATGGTGGGTGACATTCAAGTCGAACAATTCGGCAACGCTATGAACAACCTCAACGATGGGGATCGGGGTAGTTTCGATAGTGTGCGCTTGAGCCTGAAAGGGGATGTGGAGGTGTTGGCAACCGCGCTCGATCCAAGCAACGTTGCTCCCACCCAAGCTCCGATTATTCCGAGTGTAGCTCCTCCCGTAGGAACCAACCCCCCTTTTGTACCGAAAAACACCCTGCCCTCGAGCGGAACAGTGGTATTGGGCAATGGCGATAGCCTGTATGCTCCGCTTGCCAAAGCACTAGTGGCAGTAGGGGATGCCAATATTTTGCAAGCCAGAGTGCAACTCAAAGATGCCAAAGCCATTTTTCAAAAACAGTTGGGCAATAAACTGGGCAGCAAAGATAGCGATGCCCGAACTCGAATCCTGAATTTGTTTGATAAATACCTCGATCCTATGGGCAGTGTGGGGTTGCGGGTGCCGGACATCGAGGGTTTGATCAGTGAAGTGACCGCCGCAGATGCTTTGGTCAGTGGCAGCGAACCCACCATGAACAGCGGAGCTAGGGGTAGCGTGGGTACGATTTGGGTCGGTTGGTTGCGGGCCTTGCTGTTTATTGCCATCGCGGGCTTGGCCTTTATTCCCTTGTACTATCTCAACCTCGCTTTCGGTGGACGCAACCGCTATTGGCGCTTTATTGGGATTGCAATGGTGCTGCTGTTTGTTCCTGCCATTGTGGAAGGGGTTGCCCAGTTGGGTAGCCTGCTATCGGAGCTGTTGGGTGTGCGGTTTTTTGACTTGCTCAGTAGCCTGAGTGTGCTGCAAAACCCTGTGGCCCAGCTTTTCTGGGCGCTGATTTTGTTGACCGCCAGTATCCTTGCCATCATTGGTTTCCGTGGAATTTGTATTCAGTTTGGACTCATCCGCTTGAGAGGTCAAAACCTAACCACCACCCAATTGGACACGACCAATGGCACCACCAAAGACACCCCCAATCCCGATAAGAAAAATACCTTCGAGTGGGATGAAGAATTTTAGGCTTGAATTTTGAGCTCGAGTTTTGAGCTTGAGTTTTGAGCTTGAATGCTAGGCTCGAGCCGTAAAAAATAAAGATCAGATTAAAACTAAAAATGTTTAGAAACGGCGACACGGGTACAGCAAACCCCTGTTGCCGTTTACAATAGGCCAATATCGGAATGTTAGCTTAGACTAGAGCCATTAGGTAGGCGAGATCTTTGCTTTAGGAGTGTCACCATGATTCATTTAAAGGTGTTGGGGTCATGCTATTCAGCCCTCAGCCACGACCCAACAACACAAACCATACCTCTACTGCAAATGTGGGGGAATGGTTGATGTCTTCGGTCTATCAAACTACCGTAAAACTGCTTAGCGACCTGATTCCCACACGGGCGCTCGAGGTAACGTTGCAGGAAGCCGCCAAGCAAAGTGGCAAAACTGCCGATCAACTGACCGTGCGCGATGTGGAAAAAATCCTCAAAAGTACGGTGTACCGCCAATTGCAATTGAGCGTGCCTGCGGCACTTGCCAAAAGCCGCATTCAGCAAACCATCAATGCCCTAGCCGACCTCGAGACGGGAACCGAAGGCGGGGATATTAAGTCCACCTCGAGCAAAACCCAGGTTCCAGACGATACTTTGGCAAAGCAAGAGCAGCAAATTACCAGCTTTGACGAGACGGTACGCAAGTTCAGTTTGTATTTCGACTGGCCCGAGACCCAAAAATTTCGTTCGTTGTTGGGGGTAATCCGCGACGAACACGCCGCAGGCCGTAGTATTCCCAATTTGATTCGGGATGCGGGCGTTCTCAAAGACAGCCTAGACCGCAAACTTGCCGAGCTGTTGGTCAATCAGGCTCGAGATTTGAGCGAGCTGAAGGCCGACTATGACCGGGTGAAGTCGATTGGTGGCCCCAAAGTGCGCCGTTTGGATACCCTGATCGGGCAAGTTGGTTTGGAGCAGGAACGGGGGACTTTGGCCCCCGCCGAAATTGACCGCGCCCGCAAACTGGCCTCCGAACTCCGCAAATTGGTGGAATCTTCGGTGATGAGTTCGCCCACTTCACCAACCTCCATGCATATCGAAACAGGACCGCCGCGTTCGCCCGATGGCACGCCTTCCACCGAATTTATTTTTGACATCGAAACTGATGTGGATATTGAGATCGACTTTGGAGCCTTGAGTACCGAACTATCCCCCGAGCAAGGGGTCAAACTGCTCGAGATAGACCTGATCGAAGAAGGTCGCAAATTGGAGGCACTGGCCCAAGAATTCTCCGATGCACTTGCCAATAGCACCACCCTGAAAACCCGTTTTGATGATCTGCAAAAGCGCCACGAACAGCGCGAATTGGTGACTCAAGATCTCGAGAGTTTGCGCCGCGACATCAAAACCACCCTCGAGAGCCTGCAAAAAGAGCAACGCAGCAGCTTGGAAGGTTTGCTGGTTCGTCTGAATGCAGTCAAAGACAGTGGAGTGGACATCTCCAGCGCCCTGCTGACCGCGCAAATTGCCGATGGAACCTTGCTGGGCGGGGTTTTGATCAGCAGCGAACTGAAAAATCTTGCCGAAACCGTTTCCACCCTCGAGCGCCAAGGCGAAGCCGCTCAGAAAAACAAAGTGGAAAACCAGGCCCGCCTCGAGCGATTGTTGGTACGCCAGCGCGATGCCCTCGAGGAATACGCCCTGCTGGGTTCCAGCGTGGAAAGTCCTGAACTATCACGTTTGCGTCAAGAATTGCAAACCACTACCAGCAAGGGGGCAGGGGCCGAAGAAACCTTACGGGCCTTCCTCGAGGAGCAGTCTAGGGCCATCGCTGCCCAAACCGAAAAAGGAACCCGCGCCCAAATTCGCAGCCTGAAAAACCGTTTGGATGCCCTGCCCGAGTTGCCCGAATTGGCAGACCGTATTGGTACTGCGGTGGGCAGCCTGACCGACGCACTCAAAGAAGCCGAAGCGGGCAAAGAACCTGCGGGCTTGCACGATCTGATGATCAAAGTGGCTTTGGTCTTGGGCGACGCTTCGCAAGGGGTCTTTGCACGGCTCGAGCAGCTCGAGGAACAGGCCCGCGAAATCGAAAATCGCACCCTTGCCGAGCGCATTGCCGCGCTCAAAGGTACCGAACCTTACCCCGATTTGGCAGCCCTCAGCAACGAGGTCATGGCAGCCCGTCAAAGCCATCAGCTCGATCAGCAGCGTGAATTGCGTGAGATCGAAAGTTCTGCCGCCCAATACCAAGTGCTAACAGGGTACAGCGAACTGATGGCCCAAGTTGAAAGCGCCCGCGCCCAATTGCAAGAAGGCATGGTGCTGGATCTCTCCGAAATCTGGGCCAATCTGGAAAACCTCTCCAGCCAAGCCGAAGATGAACGCGCCTCGCTGGACTCGAGGGCCGAACACATTGCCGAAGAGTACCACCGAATGCGTGGACTCGAGGGCGACACCGTGCAAATGCTGGGCCGCCTGAGCAAGCAGGTCACAGACCGCAAAGCCTTGGGCCAGATGTCGGTTGAAGCCATGAAAGCCTATGTGGAAGTGATCGAACGCGCCGAAGCCCTGCTGGGCGAAGCTCAAGCCGAATACGAAGCGGGCCAAGCGGTCTTGGAAAACCTGTCTTCGGGCAATGCCCTCGAGGGGTTGCTGGATATTTTCAATGCCTTTACCTTTGGCGATGAACCTGTGACAGCAGGTACCTCAGTCAAAAAAGAAGAAGTGGCCCCAGTCATCATCGACAAGGTGGAAGGCGCACTCAAAGACTATCTACAAAACTTAGTGGACGACCCTGGTATTTCGGCGGTGGCCT
Organism: Deinococcales bacterium; assembly: GCA_025359705.1. GTDB lineage: Bacteria > Deinococcota > Deinococci > Deinococcales > Deinococcaceae > JACMOA01. The sequence goes on from JANYFS010000591.1 coordinate 7,440, forward strand.
TGATCCAAGAAGGCGACCTTAAGTTTGGACGTTTTTCGGCTCGAGGCACCGAATTGGTCGGGGATCTGGTCAAATTTTTTGGAGAAATCTCCGAAGAAATGGGCCGTCAAATGCCCCGCATGATCACCCTCGAGCATAGCAACGGAGCCGCTATTGTGATGCTATTCCCCGACAGTCGCGTGCAAGTGCTGCTAAACGCGGTGACGGTAACACAATCCACCCGTTTGCTGGGTCTGATGCAGCAAAAAGGGTACTCCGAATTGGGGAAATTGTTGTAAAGCAGTTATTCGTTATTTGTGATCCGTTTTTCGTTTAAAGCCTGATCACATGGCTTGGGTGGATAAATCATTTTAAATGAAGTGATTTATCCGCTTCTTATTTCGGTACATGCTCTAAATACACGGGATGTTTTAGATGCACAGGATGTTTTAGATGCACAGGATGTTATCCATGCACAGGATCTTTTAAATGCGGCTTGGAGAAAGTCAAATCCTCGAGTCTTCAGAAGCACAACAGGCTTTTGGCAAAGCCCTAGCTCCCAGCCTCGAGCGGGGAGCCATTGTATTTCTCGAGGGGGATTTGGGGGCGGGTAAAACCACCCTGATCCAAGGCTTTTTGCAGGGTTTGGATTTTGTCGGCGAAGTCAATAGCCCCACCTACGCCCTGATGCAGCACTACCCCACCCCACACGGTCTGGTGTTGCATGTGGATGCCTACCGGGTGCGCGATCCCCTCGAGCTGTGGAGTATGGGCCTAGAGGAATACCTCGAGGAAGCAAGGGCCAGTTTTCTCGAGTGGGGCGAATCTTTTTATGGCAGCTTCCCCGAAGCCTGGATTTTACGGCTCGAGCATGTTGCACAAGGCCGAAAGATCACTCGAGTGCGTTAGGTTGGTAGGTTATGGCGTTTAACCATCCAAATGAACAGCACGCCATAGACCGCACATAATGGGCAACACACAACGAATCATCAACCCCTTCTTATCCAAACCCTCGAGTCAGCCTTTATACTTTGGCTCGAGGTAATTCACATGAGCTATCGCCCTACTCTGATTGCACTACTTGGACTTTCACTCAGCTTAGCAAGTTGCGGTGGCGGAAGCACCACACCACCCAAAGACCCCGACCCTGTCGTTCCTACTACAGTCACCGTGCAAGGTAGCATTTCCGAGTGGAAAGGTGGAGCAGGCAGCTTATCGGTTTTGTCCAGCGACTCGAGCGAAGTGGCTCAAACCACCGTGGCAGAATCGGGAAGCTTTTCAATCAATTTACCCAAAGATCCCACTGCACTTAAAGCCTTCTCCATTGATAGCTTAAACAAACCGCTTTCGGGTGGATATAGCTGTTCAATCACTAAAAATACTGTTACCGTTGGGGATAGTCAAACCAAGGTACTCGAGATCTCGAGCGCTAAATTTACCAAAAATAGCATCACGACTTCGCTGAATATCACCAAGCTGACGCTTTCCTTCAATTCTCTGCCCCCAATTTTAAGCACAACTACTATTTCGGGATCGGAATATATTTATGCGGATCGGCCTACTACAGTAAAAGGGTTATTTGAAGCCACCTGCACCCAATCTACATCTCTTTCTTTGCCTAAAACGCAAAAGGTCAGTTTGAATATTGATCTCAATTACGTCAAAGGGTGGAATGTTCAAGAAATCAAAGCCTCGAG
>JANYFS010000598.1 GCA_025359705.1 Deinococcales bacterium
CTAAAAGGAATTCCCAGCTCGAGCAGATGCCGTTCCACCACCCGCATAGCAGCCTCGGTAAAGCCCGTGGGGGAAGGGGTATTCAGTAGCTCGAGCAGTACCACGGCGGTATAGGGCAAAAGGGAAGTTAAGGGCATAGGATTTGATTCTATATCCGTTGTTGGTTGGGGGTTATGGGTTTTGGGTTAGCTCCAAAAAATGCCCCTTAAGAACCCTTAAAGGACAATCCCGTATTCACATTCTTGGCCCACGCTTCAAAGGTCCAAAAACGTCCACTCTTAACCTCGGTTACTCCATAAGCCAAGGGTTGCTGCTCGAGCGCAGACTGCTCCCCTATTGCCAAAATAGGAGTCTCGAGCGCTGCAATACCGATCTTGGATAGCTCGAGCGACACATTCACATTGTGGGGTTGGTCGGAAAAGGTATCCTCGAGCAGTTCCTCGAGTTCTTCTTGCAACAGCAAGATTTTTTCGATGCGTCGTCGCGCGGCGACATTGGGCAAAATGCTGCGCCACTCGAGGGCTTTACCTTGGTCGTTGGTGGCCCGAATTTCTTCAGTGTTTTCCACCACACTAAAAAAAACTTCACCTAACGGGCTGCTTTCCAGATAAAAACGACGCTCGCGTTTTTTCCATAGGCTCCACAAGTAGGGTTTGCCTTCCCAATCAAAGCGAAACAGCGGTTTGCCGTGCTTGTCGAAAGTAGCCTGGACTTCGCCCAGTTCCTCGAGCGGGAAACGAAAGTTCAAAAAAGGATGCAGGTCGAAGCGCTGATGCAAACGCCCCCGAACCACGCTGGAGAGCCATTGTTCTTGGCCTACCCCCATTGCCAAAGACAAACCCATGCCCCAGCTCGAGCGAAAATAGCTTTGCAGTGCGGTTTGAAGCTCCAAAAGATCACTCGAGACCAAGCGCAAAGATTCGCTGGCCTCGAGTTTTTGGCTATACAGCTCGAGCAGATAAAAGTTGGGATGTGGGGTGTTCATCCCTATATTCTACCCCTCGAGGGCCAAATGAAACGTTTTTTTCTACTGGGGTACAAAAGCAAAGCGGTTGAGATACCCCGCACCACAACGGCTCGAGGGGCAATTGGGCAAAGCGATCAGGGCTTTACTCAAAATTACACTTTTGACCTGTTCGGGGGTAAAGCTCGGGTTGGCATTCAGCACCCGCAGGGCCATGCCCGCCACTTGGGGCGCGGAAAAAGAGGTTCCTGTGAAGGGATACAGCTCGGCATTGTCCGCTCTGGGCAATTGAATACTTTCACCAAGGGCCGAAAGCGTGACCCACGGCCCTTCCGAAGAAAAGCTCGAGGGTAAGACAAAGGCAGCGGTACTTAGTGGGGACTGCACCACCGAACCCACGGTCATCAGGCCAGAAATGGCGGTATGTTGCCCTGCTTGGTCGATGCTGTAATAGGCGGGGTAACTATCAGGATTGACTGGGCTATTTTTCTCATTGCGTTGATTTCCGCTCGAGATCACAATACTAATGCCTGCGTTCGAGGCTTCTTGGAGGGCTTGATAGAACAGTGGGTTGTGATAAGGCCCATTTAGCGAAAGATTCATAACTTTGACGGGCAAAGTGGCACGGCTTGCCAAACTGGTCGCGTAGCACACCCCTGCAATTAGGCTGGGTGATTTACATTTTCCATCTTTATCACATACTTTGATCGGCACAATATTGGAAGGCGCAATTTGAGCCATTGCTCCTGCTACTGCCGTACCATGCCCCACGTTTTGATTTTTAAGCAGGGTTCCGTCTGGGCCACGCTCGAGGGCATCATCATAATAATTGGTGATGTCTGTGTTGGGGAAGGTAAAGTTGCGACCTGCACTTTTATCTATGGTGCTATTGTAGCGACCAATAAGTGCAGTATTGCCCAAACCTGTATCCAAAACCGCCGCGCTAAAGGTTGGGCTAGGAATAATAGAAATAGGGGGTTGAACTGGTGGAATAATGGGAGGTACAACAATTGGGGGTTGAACTGGTGGAATAACCACAGGGGGTTGAACTGGTGGAATAGTGGGAGGTGGTCTGGTGCTTTGTGTGTTTGATAAGTAGGCTCGAGCGGGTTTAGGATTGGTGTAGGAGTCTGGCCCTCGAGATGTAATTAACGGATTGATAATAAAATCGCCACCATTTAAATCATTTCCTAGTGCTTCAATCAAAACATTTATTCCATCCATCGTAGATCGACTATCACCCAAGGTATCCTGAAGAGCAAGTATCACTTGGCTACAAATCCCAGAATCGTTGGCTACGAAAGGATCATACTTAATTTCCACCTTAAATCCAGCTTTTCCCAAAGCCGAAATGCCCAAATTCAACACTTTTGGATTAACTAAAAGCAAAGCAGCATGTGGCTCGAGGTATTTTGGATCTGCATCGTTGATTTCTTGAGGTACAACCAATATCCCTTTTTCACTGCGAAAGGTGTGCTGATCTTTGTCTATAAATTCTACCGAATAATCACCCGATTTTAACGCTGCGGGTAAGGTGACATTGATACTATCGGGTGCGATTGCGCCCAGAGTCACAACTTGCCCACCAATCTTGACCTGATCGGCTTTTTGCAAATCTTGGCCCTTGAAGGTGAGGGTGGTTTGGTTGCTGGCAATCACTCGAGGCACAACCAGTTTGGGATTGAGCTTTGGCGAAACGACAGGTGGGTCGGTGGTATTGGGTGTATTGCAGGCCACCAAAA
>JANYFS010000139.1 GCA_025359705.1 Deinococcales bacterium
CTTTTTTATGATGTTGACCCTAACTATTTCCCTCGAGTGTGTTACCCCGTGAATCCCACCAATCCTGTTCTCAGTGCCATTGGAATTGGCTTAGGAGTCGTTCTTTACGCCCTGATCGGACGCGCTCCCGAACCCTATAACCGCTATTTGTATGGCCTGTTTTTTATGGCCTTGGGCGCACTCATTTGGCGTTGGGGCAAAGGCGACCGCGTAAGCACCCTCGCGGGTGTGGTGGCTGGGGTATATGGGGTGGTGCGGGTGTTTTTAGCGTGATGGGTATCGGTTGCGCTCGAGCATCAGAGAATTAGAGGGTAAAAAACCGAATCTTTTAATCTTTTTATCTGTTGATAGGGGCGCAACTGTCTTGGAAATAAGATAGCACCTATCAAGCTAGTCCGTATGTTAAGCCTAGTGGAAAAAATTTTTATAGAGAAACCTCTTGAAAATCTAATCTATCTTGACCCTAAAGCAGCACCTATCGGGCTTGGTCGCTTAACGAATAACGAACCACGAATAACGAACCAAAAGGAACCCAAAAAAATGCCAGAAATGCTCCTCCCCGAACTCGCAGAATCCGTAGTCGAAGGCGAAATCCTCAAGTGGCTGGTCAGCGAAGGCGACCAGATCACGCTCGAGCAACCGATTGTGGAGGTAATGACCGACAAAGTGACCGTAGAACTCCCCTCCCCTTTTGCGGGACGGCTCGAGCGAATTTTGGCCCCCGAGGGAAGCATCGTGGGCGTGCATAAACCCATTGCATTCATTGCGGAAACGATTGCGGAAACGATTGTGGAAGTGGGAGAAAGCTCGAGCGCAACCATTCCAAAACCTGTTCCAGAACCTGTTGAAGTAAAGCTCGAGGAAACCAAAACAGAACCCAAAACAGAAGCCAAAACCACCGCTGGAGACGAACTTTCTTTGTTTAAAGCCTTTGGCGAAGAAGATACCCTCGAGCTGAGTGGCTTGAACGTGGGGGGCAATCCCTCGAGGGGAAAAGCCACGGCCCAAAGGGTGGCGGCAATTCCTGCGGCGCGGCAACTGGCGGGGGTGCTGGGCCTCGAGCTGGCGGATATTTTGGGGTCTGGCCCCGAAGGGCGGGTGGAAGTGAGCGATGTTCATCAGCACGCCCGTGCGCTCGAGCAAAACCGCGACAGACAACTTTCCAGACAGCTCGAGGAGCAAAACCGCAAACCTGCCCTGCCTGTGGCCCCTGTGCAATACAAAACCCCCAAAGGTTTTGAAGCGCTCGAGAGCCGCACCCCTTTGCGTGGAATGCGCCGCGCCATCGCCAACCAAATGCTGGCCTCGCACCTCTACACCGTCCGCACCCTCACGGTAGACGAGGCCAACCTGACCAAGCTGGTAGCCCTGCGCTCGAGCCTGAAAACCCAAGCTGAAGGCCAAGGAGTTAAGCTCAGTTATTTGCCCTTTATTTTTAAGGCAGTGGTCACGGCTTTAAAAAAATATCCCAGCCTAAACAGCAGTTTCGACGAAGCCAGCGGCGAGATTGTCACCAAGCATTACTACAATTTGGGCATGGCAGTGGCAACCGAAGCGGGGCTGATGGTTCCTGTAATCCGCGAGGTGGATCAAAAAAGTCCGCTGGTTCTGGCTCGAGAGATAAACGAGGTTGCCAGCACTGCCAGTGCAGGAAAACTAACCCCAGAGCAGATGACGGGCAGCACTTTTTCGATCACCAACATTGGCAGCATTGGAGCGCAATTCAGTTTCCCGATCATCAATGTGCCAGATGCCGCGATTTTGGGGGTTCACAGCATTACCAAAAAGCCCATTGTGACTACAGATGCGGCTGGAAACGACCAGATTGTGATTGCCCACATGATGTATTTGGCAGTCAGTTTTGACCACCGCCTGGTAGATGGAGCCGAGGCCGCCCGCTTTTGCCGCGAAGTGATTCGCCTGCTGGAGAACCCAGAACTGTTACTGCTCGAGGGGATATAATTGAAATATGACCCATTTAAGATATATGTGGGAATATGAAAAAGATCTTCGACAAGTCAAATTGATGCTGTCCCGCATTGCGCTTTGCGAAGACAATTTTATCTTCATCCATAGCGAACTCGAAGGATTAAATTACCATTTCTCGAGCTTTGTGGATGAATCTTTAAAAAGCATTATTCACGACCTTACTATGGATTTAGAGGTTGAATATGCTGTATATTTGGAAAATATATCTGATTTTCAGACATTTAAAATTCGATATACCGCAACAGTATTAGAAATAAAATCAATCATCAAATTGATGATCTTTGACGAATCGACTTACACATAGAGCATTTTTCCGACGTAAGGGCAAATTGCTTCTAAATAAAATAATTCACCCTTATACCAAACGGATAACGGATAACGACTTTAAAACCGCACTTCGAGGCCAATACCAAAGCGGGTTTCGCTCGAGGTATAGGCCCGTGCCGAAACCCGCAGACCTACCGCATTGGCAAAATCGGTAAAGGGAGTCCGTAACCCTACCTCGAGGAAGGGGTCACTTCCAGTTTGGCGCACCCGCAAACCCGCACTG
>JANYFS010000001.1 GCA_025359705.1 Deinococcales bacterium
AAGGTGCAGGCCAACGCCTCGAGGGAACCTGTACCTTGGTACACAATATCGTCGCAAAAATAGAACTGCTCGAGCGCCAAATCGAGGGCTTGCTCGGGGGTTTGGGGTGGGCGCGTGACCCGCATTTCCAACACATCGCGGCTCAGCAAAATCGGTTCGGCTCCGTAGCGCTGATACCACGATTGCAGCATTGCGGTTTGTTCGGCAACATTTGGGGCCTGACCAAAGCCGCCAAAATGCAGCCAAGCGGGAGCCTCCCACGGGTGGGTGGTGGGAACTAAAAGTACGGTCATATTTTGTGGGGCTGGTTCGTAACGGTAGTGCAAGGTGTAGTAATACTCTTCGGACGGGTCATAGAGATCTTCGGGATATTCGCTGCTGGGTGGGAAATTTTCATCGTAGCCGTGCAGTTTTTCGAGGTACTGACGGCGGGTTTTCAACACTTCCAAAGGCTCGAGTTGCTCGGCCTGAACTGCGACCTGTTTCAGACTTTCCCCAGACTGTATCTTGCGTCTTAAATGACCCTTCAACTCATCCAAACTCTCGAGCAACAACGGGTAATATCCCGATTCTTGCACCAAGGCACGCAATGTGCGCCAAGTCTCGAGCGCCTGATTCCAAGGAACCTCCAGCACAAAACCCGAATTTTCCCCCTCGAGGTGGAAGGTTTGCACCTGCTGAGCATGGGGCAGATGCTGGCGAATGAGGGTTCGCATCTGGACTTGCCCAGAACTCTCGGAGATTAAATCACTAATCACACCATTGACCGCGCTGCGAGGGAGGGGAGATAGGCTCGAGAAGTTTTTCATGCCTAAAGTATACCATGAATTACGTTAAAAACAAAATATGCCAAGAGCAGATTAAGCCCTCGAGTCTTATAGCTTTGCCCCAGCAGATCTCCCCAGATCCTCGAGTGCCTGCTATACTATCCCGCGTGACTGACACTGTAGATATGTTAAGAGGTCGCCTTGGTGGAGAAATGGACGGCTATGACGTTCGTTGTGTCCTCGAGGAAGACCGCATCGTGGGCCGCGTAGGTGGCAAATTGGCAGGACAAGAACTCATTCTCGAGATTACCGAAACAGGCGTAAAAGGTTTTGCGGGTTCCTTGGAAGTCGTGGTTGATCTCAAAGACGGCAAGTTGATTGGACATATTGGTCAAGAAGAACTGGTCTTGCAAGGCGTTGACCGTGTGACCGGTCATTTGGGCAGCCCCATTGTGGGTTGGAACATCTATGCCGAGCAGCGGGGTCAAATGATGGCGGGTCGCTTGGGTGGAACCGTGCTGGGCCGCGATTTCCTCCTCGAGCTGGGTTCCGCTCCAGGTTGGATCGGTGCTTTGGTGGCGGTTGTGGCTTTCTATGTCACCGAAGGTAAGATCTAAAAAGGCAAAATCTCGGCTCGAGCGGTAATTTGAAACAGTCTCCCTCGAGGGGGCTGTTTTTTTGGTTGTCCGTGATCCGTGATCCGTTTTAAGTTATTCGTAGTTCGTTTTTCGTAACAACAAAAAGCTCGAGCCATAATCGTTTTCTTACTCTCATACTCTCTTACCCTCGCCCTCACGCCCTCAATCTTTCCACCCGTTAAACTAAACCCAGATGAGCATTCTCGAGTGGATCGTTTGGGTTTTGGCGTATGGGCTGGGGTGTTTGCCTTTGGGGTATTGGCTGTACAAGCGTCAGGGTTTTCACCCTCGAGCGGTGGCAGCCCACAATTTGGGCATCGAAAATGTCTGGCGGGTGCTGGGGATGGAGGCGGCTTCGCTGAGCTTTGCGGCAGATTTTTTGAAGGGTTTGCTGGCGGTGGCCCTGACTTTGCCGTTCAATAGCCCAAATGTCAGTATGATCGCGGGTTTGGCGGTGCTGTTGGGGCATTTTTACCCGCCTATTAGCTTGTTTCGAGATGTGCTTAAAGATATTCCCCCCAGAGGGCGCGGCAATATTGTGTTGTTGGGGGTGCTGGCGGGGCTGTATGCCACTGCCGATTTCCCGCTGTGGAGTTTGATGCTGCCGCTGGCGGTGTTTGGGGCGTTGCTGGGGTATAGCCGCCTGACCACCCTCTCGAGCGTAGCCGCCTTATTCACCCTAGCTCTGACCTCGAGCTTTTTAGCGCTTGATTCGGCGCTCGAGTGGAATGGGGTTTTGGCAGCGTGGGCCATTGTGGGGATGTATGTTTGGCGCTCCAAAGAAAACTTGGGGCGGGCTTTGGACGGCACCGAGCCACTGCTGGGCGAAGCGGTGCCGATGACGGGTAAAAACCCCGATCAGGTGGTGGCGGCTTTTATGATTCACCCGATGAGTCCCGCCGATTTCTGGCAGGCGGGGCGTTTCAAACTGCTCTATAACCTGATTGGCAAATACCTGCCCGAAAGCTGGATTCTGGCCTCGAGTGAATACATTCGACCCATGAAGGTGGACGAGCTGCGTGGGATTTATACCCTCGAGGGCAAGGAAATCCGCACCTATTTGATTGCCGCGCCGCTGCTGCCCAGTGTGATCACCAGCAAGCCCGAACTGGCGGTCAAGCGGGCCATTCAAGCCGCACAGTTGGCCCAAGAACTGGGAGCCTCCACCTTTGGTTTGGGGGCGTTCTGGAGTACGGTGGGCAACAAGGGACTCGATGTGCAAGCGGCTGTCCCCGAAATCTGCGTGACCAATGGCGGAGCATATACCGCAGGTACGGTGCGGGCTGCCATTCCCAGCATTCTCGAGCATTTTAAGGCTCAAGGTCGCGATTTGGGCCAAGTTACTGCTGCCGTAGTGGGCGCAAATGGAGTGGTGGCTTTTGGAATTGCCCGCACCATCGCAGCCCAAGTGGGCAAAGTGATTTTGGTGGGCCGTGACCTCGAGCGGCTCAACCGTTCCAAACTTACCCTCGAGCGGGCCTGTCCCAACACCGTGTTTGTAGCCACCCTCGAGGTTGCGGAAATTGTGAATGCGGAACTAATTTTCAGTGCTACCAGCGACCCCGACCCTGTAATTTTTGCCCAGCATGTCCGCCCAGGAGCCTGGATTTTTGACGAAGGCCGACCTGCTGATGTGGACGACTCGGTGAAAACCGTGCCAGGTGTTCGTATCATTCCAGGTGGTTTGGTGCGCCCCCCGGGGGCCATGACCCAACGTTTGGACATTCATTTTGGTGAAGGCCAAGTGCCTGCCTGCCTTGCCGAAACCCTGATCATTGCCGCCAACCAAGCCTTCGAGCGCAAATCTTTGGGGCCACAAACCAGCGGCGAGAATATTGCATATTTTATCGAGCAGGCCGAGCGTTTGGGTTTTGAGGTTGTGGATTAAGGTTGTGAATTAAGGTTGTGAATTAGGGTGGTGGATTAAGTTCTGAAAAGCGTCTTGAAAAGTGTTTTCCCTCGAGCGCATCATCTGCTTGACCCATCCAATAATCTTGATGTGAATCTTGATGTGAATCTTGATGTGAAATCTTGACATGAATCTTAAGGTGAATCTTAACGTGCTGTGCAGCTTTTACCAAAAACGAAAAACGAAAAACGAACCACCAAATGCACCCTCGAGGGGTTGAGGGGCATTATGATGAAGACCGCGCTATTATGGAGACAATATGACTTTTGATGAACTGTTGACCGCATGTGTGAAACGAGGCGCTTCCGACATCCACTTGCACGCTGGAATGCCGCCCTACGCGCGTATTCACGGGCATGTTACTCCGCTGGGTAGTACCCCACTTTCGCCCCGCACCACCATGAGTTTTATCGAGCTGATC
>JANYFS010000002.1 GCA_025359705.1 Deinococcales bacterium
CCCGCAGGCGCAGGCGCTCGAGCGGAGTGTGTAGGTATGGCTCGAGGGCGGCAAGGCTAGCAGATCGAGGGAGCAGATCGAGGGTTCCCGTTTTGAGTAAGGCAATGTCACGCATGGGGTCGTCCCAGTCGGCGCGAACCCAGTCTACAATCAGCACTTCGCCTGATTCGGAAACCAAAATGTTGTCGGCCCACAAATCCAAATGGCAAAAATGGCTTTGGATCTGCAAATAACCCGCTGCCAGGGCCCGCTCGAGTTCTAAAAAAAGTGGCTCGAGGTCGGGGGTTCGCAGCGGGGAAAAGCGCTCGAGTTTGGCCCGTATTGGCTCGAGGTTGACCTCTGGTGCGTTTAGATTGGGATCGAGATGATGTAGTCGCTCGAGGTGGCTTTGTATTTGGGGCAACGCGGCGACAAGGTTATGGGCGGTGACGGGTAGGCCAGGAAAGGCCCGCATCACCAAGATTTCAAAACCCTCAGATTTGGTCACCTCGAGCAACCAATCCTGCATTCCCACCTGTAGCATATGTTGGCGCTCGAGGTCGCGCAAACCCGCTTGGCGGTAGACTTTGTAAACCCGCTGCTCCCATAGAAAAACCTCGCTATGATGACCACCGCCCAAAAGTTGGGCGTTTTGGCGCAATTGGGATAACGGGATCATGTGAAGCTCAACTTTGCAACAACACCTAACCAATTAAACAGATCACACATCACAAGATCACACATCACAAGATCACACATCAGACTCGAGCAATCCTTGGGGTTAAAGTGGGAAAATCTCATCGGGCCTCAGTTCGGCGGTGGAGCGTCCTATGTTGATCACCTTCTCCAGAATTTCGATCATGCGAACATCGTACAAAACATCGGCTTTGCTGTGCAGCTTAGCCACACCTTGTTTGCTGCTGATTCGCTCGCCGCGCTCGCTGGTCAGGTGATCAAAGGCGTTTGCTACCGCAATAATCCTCGAGTACAGCGGGATGGTTTCGCCCGCCAAAGCCCCAGGTGCGCCGCTGCCGTTCCAATTTTCGTGGTGATGGCGCACGGCTACCCGCGCAGTCTCGAGGGCGGGAAGATCCGCCAGCATGTTGTAACCCAAAATGGCGTGTTCGCCAGGGGTGCTATCCCCGCTTCCTTCTTGAGAGAGCTTGCCCAGATCGTGCAACATCGAGGCAAACCAAAGATCTTGCAATTCTGAGATGGAGAACCCCAATTCGCGGCCCATTGCCACGGTATAGCTGGTAACGCGCTGAGCATGGCCCAAACCGGTAAAATCTCGAGACTCTACTGCTTCCACAAAGCTGCGGGTCAGCCCCCAAGCCAACTGTTGGTACGAATTAAAGCTCGAGACCAAACCCAACTGCGGCGCAATCAGCCCCGACCAACGCCCCACCGCCTCGAGGTTTTGCGGATCGAAGGCGCTCGAGCCGTAAGCATCCAAAACAATGGCCCCGAACATTTGATTGCGGTCTCGGATGGGTGTTACCAAGCTTTGGCGCAGCTCGCGCATTCCTTGGGTATCCAGACGGGCGCGGACTTCGGGGGTATTGGGCGAAAAAAGATCGGCGCTAGGATTGGTGGAAATCTTGGGCATTCCATTGCGCCAAGCTCCAGTCAACTCGAGACCCACCAGCTCGAGGCCATAGCCACGCACTGCCACTACTTTATCGGCCCCTTGGCGCACCACTGCGTAGCCCCTTGTGGCTTGTGGAGCCAGCAACATGGCATGGCTAAGCACTGCTCCCATCAGTGTTTCCACACTGCGACTGCCAAATACATCGGGCAAACTGCGGTAGAGGTCATTTTCAGTGGAATTGCTGCTGGGAGGCTCTTGCTGGCTCTTTCTCCAAAACATATTTTTTAAATTCTCCTCGAGTGTTCGGTTGTGCAGGTACCTTGTACAAGTATTTTGTGCAGGCATCTTGTGCAGGTGTTATGAAGTCTAGGTCAATTATACAGATCTAAAACCTTCTCGAGCCTAAAAGTTCACAATTGCGAACCAAAACACAAATTAACCCTTAAATTAAAAACAAATCCCCACAGCTCGAGGGAGATTTGTGGATCTGGGATGTATTTTGGGATGTATTTTGGGATGTATTTTGAGATAATGGGTGCGTCCTGAATAATGCACAAAAATTATACACAAACACAAAAAAATCCCGCACATGTGATTGTGTAGGACTTTTTATACCACTTATTTTGGTTGCAGGGACAGGATTTGAACCTGCGACCTCCGGGTTATGAGCCCGACGAGCTACCAGACTGCTCTACCCTGCGTTACTTTTGCGCTCAACCCCACCAACTCTGAGGCGAAAGAAAGTATATCGGCAAAGGGCTGGTTTGTCAAGTGTGTCTTTTCGCACACCGCAGGCTCGAGGGTTCCCTACAATAAAAACATGATCAAGATGTATACCACCACTTGGTGTCCCGATTGTACCGCCGCCAAATCCGTCCTGAAAAAGCGCGGCCTCGAGTTTAACGAAATCAATATCGAGCAAGACGATGCCGCCGCCCAATACGTGATGCAGGTGAATGGGGGCAAGCGCAGTGTTCCCACCTTGGTGATTGGCGAAGATGCGGTGAGCCTTTCGGGGTTCTCGAGGGCCAAGTTGGATGTGTTTTTGCAGAAGCATAATTTAGCCTGATTGTGTTTAATTAATCGAGCAAAACTTAAAGAAGTACAACACTCGAGCCATTTCTCTCGAGTATTGTACTTCTTCGTTCTAGGATGTTTATCTGTATAAAACAATTAAATCATTTCATTCAAAGAATAGTTCTTCTGTCCAAAACATGATGAGCAAAACCACAGCCTAACGAATAATCCTTCTAAACATCAAAATCAAGCATTTCACAGACTTGCTCGAGGGCTACCAAATACTCGAGGGCCGTCGCGGGTCGTTGGTCGGGTTTTTCGGAAAGACCCCATAAAATAAATTGCTTGAGCGGTTCATGGGTGCAAATCGGAGTTAGGGCCATGCGACCCCCAATCAACCAGCCAAAAGGGTTTAAGTAAGGGGGCTTGCCCACAATCATTTCAAAGACAATTGCTGCCACACTGTACAAATCGCTACGGGGTTCATTGCGCCGTCCATGAAATTGCTCGGGGGCCATATAGTGCGGGGTTCCTAAGCGGTCTCCTTCGCAGGTAATGGCAGTGCGATTGACATCTTTGGCAAGTCCAAAGTCGATAATCTTGACCCGTTCGCTCGAGCAAAGCATCACATTTTCGGGTTTGAGATCCAGGTGGTGAATCCCCCGAGTGTGAGCGTAGGCCACCCCCGAAAGTAAGCCTCGAGTGATTTGCAAGGCGCGTTTGATACTGAGTTTATGCTCGCGCTTGAGTTTGTCGCGCAGCGAGCCACCCTCGAGGTATTCATAAATAATGCTTTCGCCCACCACACCCAAACAGCGCACAATATTGGGATGCTCGAGGCGTTGGGAAATCTCGAGTTCACGCAAAAAACGCACCCTCGAGGCGGCCTGGGCGGGGGCTAGGTGTGTAGTGGAGCCTGTAGCCGAACCTGTAGCCGAACCCGTGGGAAGGCTTTTAATCACCACCCGCTGATCGCCCCAAACCCCTTGGTGCAGGCAGCCCAAAGCCCCTTCATGAACCAAAGGATGAAGGGGTTGTGATCCCAGTACATCTAATTTTTGCACACCCTCACCATATCTCATCATATCTCACATATGTTACTAAGATTAAATCAGATTTATCTCCAGTAGAATTTTGAAAAAAATAATACCCTAGCCAAAAACGTAATCGATGGATTTTTGGCGTTCCAAGCGCGATTAGCGTTAATAACCTCACACTTTATCTTACCTTAAGTGTTTCTTAACCCTTGGATTTTTTCGCTCGAGGGTCAAAAATTCGTGAAGCAAGCTACATGTTTCACGGGTGCATCTCAAAATGGGGTGTATGAGGTCATACATTGATATGTTGTCTTGATATGTTGTCTTTGACCCCTCGAGCCTGACCCATTCCTCGGCTATGCTTAGCGTATATGTCCACACCACAATGGCAAGCCCTGGTTTTGGGCGGGGGCGACCCTGGAGATCCTTTTGCACTCGAGCATGGCGTTTCGGTGAAGGCTTTGATTGATATTGGCGGTAAACCGATGGGTCAATATCTGCTCGAGGCACTGCGTTTAAGCGGTTTGATCGAGACGGTGGCCTATGTGGGGCCACTGACCCCTGAGATGGCCCAACTGGTGGATATTTCGATTTTGGACAGTGGAAAATTGCTGGATAACCTCGAGCGGGGGATGCAGGCGCTGCCCGACGATGCCAAAATTTTGATTCTGACCGCAGATATTCCGTTGCTCACTTCGCCCATGTTGGCGGAGGTGTTGCAGATGGCCCCAAATGCAGGGGTAGTTTACCCGATTGTACGCCGCCGCGACTGCGAAAAAGCCTTTCCTGGAGTGAAACGAACTTATGCTCGGCTGCTCGAGGGAACCTTCACGGGGGGCAACCTCTTTTTAGTGGATAACCGCATTCGAGAACGGCTGATTCCGCGTTTGCGTGAGGTGCTGGCCTACCGCAAACAACCGCTGCGCTTGGCAGGATTGTTTGGTTTTGTCACGCTCCTGCGAATGCTAACTGGTGGCCTGCGAATTTCACGGCTCGAGGGGCAAGTTTCCAAGATTCTGGGCGTAGAAGCCCGCGCCCTGATCACCCCACATGCCGCAGTGGGAACCGATGTGGATAAAGAAAGCGATCTCGAGCTGGTACGGAAACTGGTACAAGGTGGAACTTTTGCCTAAAAAGCTTGGTTTAGAATAAGGCTCGAGATTTTTTCAGCACAACTCAGCAAGCACAACTCAGCGATATGACTCAAAGGAGCAACAGCAGATGGATTATGACTTATTGGTGATTGGCGCGGGGCCTGGGGGCTATCACGCTGCGATTCGGGCGACTCAATTGGGCCTGAAAGTGGCTTGCGCCGAGATGGAATATTTGGGTGGAGTCTGCCTGAATGTGGGTTGTATTCCCACCAAGGCTTTGCTACACGCGGGCGAAGAGATTCGCCAGAGCAAACACGCCGCAGATTTTGGCCTGACCTTTAGCGAAACCAAGCTGGATATTGCCAAGTTGAATGGCTGGAAAAATGGCATTGTCAAAAAACTAACCGGCGGCATTGGTACTTTGTTTAAGGCCAACAAAGTGGCGCATTTGATCGGCAAAGCAGTTTTTGTGGATGCCAACACGGTGATGGTGGGCGATCTCAAAGTAACTGCCAAAAACATCATGATTGCCACGGGTTCCGAACCCTCGAGCCTGCCTACTTTTCCGGTGGATCAAAAGCGGATTGTGGACTCCACTGGGGCGCTGAATGTGCCTAATCCCTTGCCCAAACGGATGCTATGCATTGGTGGGGGGGTTATTGGCCTCGAGTTTGCCAATGTTTACAACAACATGGGCGTGGAAGTGGTGGTCATCGAGTTTGCACCGCAAATTTTGGGCATTGCCGACGACGATGCAGTCAAGGAATACACCAAAATTATGCTCAAGCAGGGCATCAAGCTCGAGCTGGGAACCAAAGCCAACGGCTTTACCGATCAAGCGGACGAAGGCATGTTGGTGGAACTCGAGGTGGTCTCGAGCGGAGCCAAGCGCCACGAAGCCTTTGATTTTGTGCTGTGCGCGGTGGGTCGCCGCCCCCGCAGTGCGGGCCTAAACCTCGAGGCAGCGGGCCTGAAGGCCGATGAGCGCGGTTTTATTGCGGTCAATGCCCAGATGCAAACCGCCGTGCCGCACATTTACGCCATTGGCGATGTGGTGGGCAACCCCATGCTGGCCCACAAAGCCATGAAAGAGGGTTTGGTTGCTGCCGAAGTGGTGGCGGGGCATAAGGCCGCGATGGATGTGGTCGCCATCCCCAATGTGATCTATACCAACCCCGAATTGGCTTGGGTGGGTCTGAGCGAAAAAGAAGCCAAGGCCAAAGGTTTCAAGGTCAAAACGGGTTTGTTCCCGCTGTCCGCCTCGGGCCGTGCCATGACTTTGGGAGTCAGTGACGGTTTTGTGAAAATGGTTGCCAATGCCGAAACCGATTTGCTGTTGGGGGTGCATGTGGTTGCGCCGCACGGTTCGGACATCTTGGGTGAAGCAAGCCTGGCCCTCGAGATGGCAGCCACGGTCAGCGACATCGCCCTGACCATTCACGCCCACCCTACGCTCACCGAGAGCATTTTTGAAGCGGCGGAAAGTGTGCATAAACAAGCCATTCACATTATGAATCGCTAAAAAATCGCCAAAGTGGTTTGGTGATTTTCCCCCTCGAGCAGCGTTGTGCAGGCTCGAGGGGGATTTTTTTGGGTAATTCGTTTTTGGTGGTTCGTCAAAGATCAGAAGCACTCGCCCAACACTCTTTTTCTTAATTTCACACATCCTCGAGAAGTCTAGGAAGTACAGGAAATTCACAACGGCATCAACAATACCCCAATTTCAGCTAAACTCGAGCCAAGTTGCGTTTACAGGCGGGATCAGGCGTGTTGAGGAGTAGTTTAGGAGTGGTGATCAATAGCTCATGACTAAAGTCACGAGTTTGTATCTGGATTCCATCGCAACTCCGCATACCTTTTCAGACGTGCAGCTTTGACTTCAACATCCGATACATCAGGGC
>JANYFS010000017.1 GCA_025359705.1 Deinococcales bacterium
CCTCACCTTGTGAAATATATGCAAGCTTTCAATTATTAATCAAGATTTCACCCAATTTTTTAAGAATTCATACTTTTTCGCCACAGTCCAAGCAAAAGCCCCCTCGAGTTATTATGGGGGGTTTCTATTTCTGCCGGTTTCTCTTTAAATTACAACCCCTCGAGTTCTTGCAAAGTCAAGCCCGTGATTATTGCAATCTGCTCGAGTTCCATTCCAGTTCTCTTTAACCCTCGAGCAATCTGTAACTTCGCCTCGAGCCACACCTCGAGCCACACCTCGAGCCACACCTCGAGCCACAGACATCCTGCGGGTTTATACTGGTGGCATGGCAAAAGTAGAATCTTTCGATCTGGATCACACTCGAGTGCGTGCGCCTTATGTGCGTTTGGCAGGAGTCAAGCACACCGCGCACGGCGACGCGATTTCTAAATATGATTTGCGTTTGTTGCAGCCCAACGCGGGAGCCATCGATAGTGCAGTGCTGCACACCCTCGAGCATCTGTTGGCGGGCGGTTTGCGCGACCATTTAACCGACGTTTTGGATGTTTCACCGATGGGTTGCCGCACAGGGTTCTATATGGCAGTGGTTGCCGAACCCGACCCAAGTGGGGTTAAAGCTGCTTTTGAAAAAACCTTGGCAAGCGTAGCCGAATATGCGGGCGGCATTCCTGGAGTTAGCGAACTCGAGTGTGGGAATTTCCGTGATCATGACCTCGAGGGAGCCAAAAAAGTGGCCCAGCAAGCACTGCTCGAGGGTTTGATTGTGCAAGAAACGATTTTGATTGACCGCGCCTGAGTGCCTACATTGACCGATCCCGTGTCCGAACTCCCCCAAAACCCAGAGGTTTTAGAAATTCCCTCGAGTCGCCCAGTAGACCAAGCAGACCAACAAGCCGCCCTCGAGCGCTTTGACCGTGCCTTGCACGATCTGGTGGCGCTTTATGAACGGCGTTATGTGCAAGAACCCCTCGAGCTGGTTTTGGGCCAAGACGAGGAAGTCAGCAGCGCTCAGTTGCGTACCCTACATTTCCTCGAGGACTTTAGTGGGGCTTGGGTTGGCGATCTGGCCTCTGGCTTGGGGATTTCCTATCCTGCCGCCACCAAAGCGGTAGACCGCTTGTGTGAGCGCGGCCTAGCCGAGCGTTTCCGCGATGCTGCGGATGCACGGCGCACTCGAGTGAACCTCTCCCAGCGGGGCCGTGACGTCTTGCTCGAGGTA
The DNA here is from genome assembly GCA_025359705.1 of Deinococcales bacterium. Taxonomy (GTDB): domain Bacteria; phylum Deinococcota; class Deinococci; order Deinococcales; family Deinococcaceae; genus JACMOA01. The sequence continues at coordinate 1,220 of JANYFS010000017.1, forward strand.
CAACGGCAACGCCTCGCACGCTTGGCTGCGGCATTGCACGGTTTGGGAACGCGGGGTGAGGCATTGCAGAACAGTCTCGAGGCGTTTATTGTGCTGTCTAAAGGGTAACGGGTACACCGCTCTCGAGGCGGCGGCGCTTGCGGGCATAGCTCCATTCCTCGAGGGCCAAACCCAAAAAATTGAGCAGATAGAGCGCCAAAAACACCCAAGGCCACGGGCTGCTCAGTAGCTCGAGCAAGGCTTGGCGGGCAAAAAGCAACTCGAAAGAGAGGCCGAAATGTGGCCCCAGCAAACCTACCAGCAGCGCCGACCACGGCAGCAGCAGGCATAAACCCCACACTTCTTCGATCAGACCCAAGCCTGGAATCAAAACTGCCAATACCCGAAAACTCCACGGGCGCGGGGGTAAGTGTGCGGTTTTGGGGCGGGACATCAGCAAACTGACCGCGTGAAGCAGCACAATCCACAAAAAAAGTAGGGGCAAGGCGAGTTGTAAGGCGGGAGGCCAGCCCCAAGGTAAAAGCTCGCGCAAAAACCCCAAGGGGCGCATGGCAAATTGCCGCAAGCTATCGCTAAAATCTCCGCCAATGGCATGGTTGAGTTGGTTGGGGGTAGGGTAGGCCAAACGCGGCCCCGAACGCAGGTCACGTTGAAATTGAGCTTGGTCGTCGGTGGGTGAGAGGCCCAAATTGTAGGCTGCTGCCACCAAGCTTGGCTCGAGCGAGAGGGCTTGGCGGTAATTCTCTCGAGCCTGAGTGGGTTTTTGCTCCCCCGCTTCGAGGGTTCCCAGATTGTTCACCGCACTGGCAAGGGTAGTCTGGCTGGCATAGAGGGTGCGGGCCGCGCTTAGATCTCCATCTAACTGGCTGGCAATGCCGCGCAGCAAATAGCTTTCGGGGATTTGTGGACTCAGGCTAAGTTCCTCGAGGCCGTTGTAAAACCAAGCGCCACCATAGGTTCCCATTCCCAAAACCGCGTGCCGACTGCGAAATTCGATGCTCGAGGCCCAAGAATACAAGGTCAGGCTGCCCAGCAAGGCCAACAGCAAAGTGATCGACACTAGTTTTTCGCTGAGGGTCAAATACCCCAAAGTGGCGTGGCGCAGGCGCATCAAGGGGTTTCGCCACCAGCTTCCCAGCAAGCCGCCCACTTTTCGCAAAGCCGCTTGGCGCTGGGCCAGATAGCGCAGCCAATACGACAGGGAAATGCTCAGAAAACTAAGCATCAATAGTAGGCTCGAGAGCAGTGCCACCGCTTGAAACATTTTCAGGGCGCTTGGCCCCAATTGATAGGGGGTATCTTGGCGTAGCTCGAGGGTGAAGTTTTGCCAATCTTGAGCCTCCCCGTCCCGACCCAGCCCACGCAATTCATCGGCGTAGCCTTGATAAACCGCTTCATAGCCCTCGAAGCGCGGGGCAAAACGGCGCAAAAAGCGCATCCACATATCGGCACGCAAGGTTTTGCCCGCTTGCCGCAAAGATTGAGCCTCGCCCAGTGGATTTCCGTAGCTAAAAAGTGCCGCACTCGAGACATTTAGGGCCGCATCATAGCCCAAATCGGCCCAATTTTGCCGTGCTGCAACCAACGCCTGATCTGCCAGCGCAGGGTGATCCCAATCTTCCAGCAGTTTAGCCAAGCGAATCGAGACAAAAAACGGCACTTTCAGCTCGAGGGCCTGTTGAAAGCGCTGTTGGGCCTGAGTATTTGCACTCGAGCCGCTAGCATCTGAGCTGATAGCTTCGTGTTTTTCCAGCGCCCTGCCCCAAAACAGCAGATTGAAGGGGTTTTGCGAATCTTTTTGGCTGCGCTCGGCCCAAATTTGTGTGGGTTGTGGGTTTTGGGCGGTAATGCTGGGGTTTTCGGGATCGAAACTG
>JANYFS010000113.1 GCA_025359705.1 Deinococcales bacterium
CTCGAGGCAGTGACGGGGCTTTCGCAGCCCACGGTTAGCCATCATATGAAGTGCCTGATGGCTGCGGGTTTGGTGCGCGGTGAAAAGCGTGGAAAATGGATGTACTACGCGGTGAATCCCAGTGGTTTTGCTCAGATCAAAGTATTTTTGTCCGAGTTTCTGGCTGAAGTGTAAGAACTTGCCCCCTCGAGTGTGTGGCTCGAGCGTTTTTTTAGTTCAATATATTGACTTAAATCAATATGAAATCTCTGTAGCAATCCAAAGGAGATCCAACATGACCAGCTCAACCCTCAGCTCAACCCTCGGCGCTATTTACGGCACGCATACTTTCCTTTCTGCGCTTGAAGCACACTCCACTTTGCCTTTAATTTTTGATCTGGGCGCAGGAAATACCGTGCCTGCGGGCTATCACGTCACCGAAATTAAGGTGGTGGATCACCAAACGGTGGACTGTGGCGGGGTGGTGAATGCTTGGAAAGAAACGGTGATTCAACTGTGGCGCAGCAACGCGGAAACCGACGATCAGTATATGACCGTGGGTAAATTTCTGAAGATTTACCATTTGGTGGCGGGCAAAGTGCCAATTGATTCGCAAGCCGAAATTAAATTTGAATATGGCGACGAGGGTGCGCCAGCAGTGAATTATCAGGTTGCTGAAATCTCCCTCGATTCGGGTATGGATTCGGGTATGGATTTGGGTTCTGTATGGGTGCATTTGCGCTGGGTTGGGGTGCGCTGTAAGGCGCTGGATCGTAGAAGTTTGAACTTGGACAGCCTCGAGGGGATGGAGATGGTGGTGGCGGGGTGTGGCTCGAGTGGGGGAGATTGCGGCTGTTGAATTAGTTTTTGTTTTCCACTCGAGCGATTTTTTCCGCCAGCGGCCCCACGGTCAAACCCTGTACCAAAATCGAAAAAATCACCACTCCATAGGTCATTGCCAAAATCAAATCGCGCTGCTCGAAGGCGGGTAAAGACAGGGCCAAAGCAATGGAAATCCCGCCACGCAAACCGCCCCAGGTCAGCATTCGCACGGTGTAGGGAATGAAACTATACCTTGAGTGCATGATTTGGATGGGCAAGACTACACTGATCCACCTCGAGAGCAGCACAATGGGAATGGCAAGGGCCGCCATTAAAATCGCTTGGGGCGGAAATTTGAGTACAATCGCCTCGAGGCCGATTAGCACAAATAAAATGGCGTTTAAGATGTGGTCGATGGTTTCCCAAAAAGCGTCCAGGTGGTGCCGAGTGGTCGCGGACATGGCATATTGGCGGGTTTGCTGCCCGACCATCAGACCCGCCACCACCATCGCAATTGGCCCCGAAACGTGCAGATACTGGGCCAAAGCATAGCCCCCCGTGACCACGGCTAGGGTCAACATGATTTCGGTAGCATAGTCGTCGATGCTTCGCATGAGGATATGTGCGGCGTAGCCCAGAATTCCACCGTAAATGGCTCCACCCAGCGCCTCTCGAGCGAACAATAAAGCTGCATCCCACAGCCCCAAAGTGGCCTCGCTATGCCCAGAAGCCCCAAAAGCCACGCTCGAGACCACAATAAAAACCACCACCCCCACCCCATCGTTGAACAAAGATTCCCCCGCAATCAGGCTCTCGAGGCGAATTGGCACTTTGGCCCGTTTGAGCAAATCCAGCACCGCAATCGGGTCGGTAGGGGAGATCAGAGCGCCAAAAACCAGCGCCACTGCAAAGGGCAAGGCAATGCCCAAAGCACTCGTGATCCCATAAATACAGCCCGCAACCAAAAAAGTGGACAGCAATGTTCCAACCACTGCCAAAATAAGTACGGGGGTGCGTTGTTGCATCAGGGCTGTGGTGTTTAGGTTAAGTGCGCCCGCAAATAGTAAAAAGCTCAGCATTCCTTGCAACAGTAAGCTATCAAAATCAATCCCTTTAAGAATAGATTCTGCCAGCGGAACCAGATTAAACCCTACCCGATCCAAAACAATCAATGCCAAAGAAAAGAGCAATCCTACCAAAGTCATCCCAATGGTGGCGGGTAATTTTAAGAACTTTTGGTTGAGAAAACCAAACAGTGCAGCAGTGGTGATCAGCATGGCGAACAGATTGAAAAAGGTCATGGTTACTTCCCTCGAGCGCCCTCCGATCTCAATCTTTCGGATCTCAATATTCTTGAAACCAATAGATATGGAGGAGCCATCAGTGACAGGCTCCTCCAAGGTGTGTTATGCGGTTGTAGTTCGAGTGTTTTGTGATCTTATGTGGGGTTCTATGATACTCGAGAAAAGAGATATGAAACAAGACTCGAGGGCTATTTCTTTCGTCCAAACCGCAATTGATACGCCTCGTTTTCCCCGCCATCGGGTTGGTTCTCGAGCGCCCATTGTGCGGCGGCCTCAAAATCGTAGGCCACACGCTGAAAACTTACGCTCCAACGCCCCGCACGCCGCTCGAGCAGTACCCACCTGGCATCGGGGCAGCCGTCCAATTGGTTGGAAACCGCGCCCGCATTCACAAAAGTGGTGCTTTCTAGCTGCGCCAAATACTCGAGGTGGGTGTGTCCGACCAGCACCACTTTAGCTTTTGGGTAGTTTTGGACACGCTCGAGCAAAGTTTGGGGCTTGGCCCAATGTCTTTCCTCGAGCAGAAGTGCATCCCAAGCGCTATGCAATGCCCCGTGTGCCAGCAGAACTTCACCGTCTAGCAATTCGGCAACCAAGGGCAAGTTTCCCAAATATGCCCCCGTACCTTGTGGCAAGATGGAATGCAGCCACTCCGTACCGCTTTTCTTTTGATTTACTTGCTCGAGAGGAGTTCCCATGCGTTCATCGGTGTTGCCCCGCACACACACCGCATCCAAACCCTGTTGCATAACAAAGGCTCGAGCGGGATCGGCTGCGCCCCAAACCTGATCCCCCAGATTTCCCATTGCGTCAATTTGGTACCGCGAAATGTCTGCTAAAACCGCCTCGAGCGCAAAGGCATTTCCATGCACATCCGAAAAAATCGCTACCTTGGTCATATGGTTTTACTCATATAATTTTTTTACTTGTAATCTCTTGAACCCAAGTTTGAATTTGAGCATCAATCTGATCCCGAACTTCGCAGAATTTGGCAAGTTTTTCGGTATCACTGCCCACCAGCGCGGCGGGATCTTCGAAGGGCCAATACAAGCGGTAAATTACTCTAGGAAAGATAGGACATTTTTCTTCGGCATTGGAGCAAACCGTAATCAGGTAATGAAAGCTCTGACTCAAAAAATCTTTTACCGCCTTGGCATGATGACCTTCCAGCGACAGCCCCATTTCTTCAATGGCTTGAATGGCAAAAGGATTGACCACCCCAGGCTCTAGGCCCGCACTGATCACTTCAAAACGGTCTCCACCGTGGTGCCGCAGTAAGGCTTCTGCCATTTGACTGCGTGAGGTGTTGGCACTGCACAAGAAAAGTACCCGAAGTTTATTCATGCTTGCACTCCTTTTTTGCTACCCTCGAGGGGTGGTGTTTCTGATATTTCTCGGCTGGGTTGCAAAAACTGGGCCGCACTCGCCGCCAAAATCCCCCCCACAATTGGCCCTACCCAAAACACCCAATGGTTGTTCCAGTTGCCCAAAAACAAGGCAGGCCCAAAGGCTCGAGCTGGGTTGAGGGCCACTCCCGTCAGTGGCCCCGATGCCGAAATTGCCATCATGACGGTGAGACCGATTACAAAACCCGCGCTTTTGTTGTTTTCTTGCACTGCTACCCGAAAAATCACCAGCACCAAAAGGAAGGTCAGGATGATTTCGGTGGCTAATCCCGATAGTGGCGACACGCTATTTGCCAACAAGGTGGCCCCAAAACTGACTTTACTCAGGGCTTCGCCGTGGGTCAGGGAAAGCAGGGCCACTGCGCCTAGACTGCCCAAAAGTTGCGCGGCAATGTAGGGCAGCAACAAGGCTAAAGGCAAGCGTTTTGCCAAAGTGAGGGCTATGCTGACCGCAGGGTTAAAATGCGCCCCCGAAATGCTACCCAAGGCATAAATCATGGCAATCACTGCAAAACCGTGACCGAAGGCAATGCCCACTAGCCCCGCGTTAAGTAAGCCCGTTTGGGTCAGGGCAATGGCCCCCACCCCGCAGTAAACGATGGCAAAAGTGCCGATGAATTCGGCAAGCATTTTTTTGGAGATGTTTTGGAAGAGGGTATGGGACATGATTTAGCTCGAGGTCACTGGCACAACAACAGGCAAATCAACACTGGGCGCATCATCATAAGTTTCTGGCACGGGCTGCCCGTTTTTTAGGGCCAGTACAAACCCCTCGAGCCGAACCTTCATTTGGTCGCGCACCGTGCGCCACTTATTCACATCATCCCCGCTGGGATCGGTAAAGGGATAGTGCAATTTGTGGGTTTGGGCGGGATAGACGGGGCAATTTTGGTCGGCATTGCTGCAAACCGTGATCACATAAGCAAAATCCCACGGATCGGGCAGGTCGTAGAGGGTTTTACTGTGGTGCGTTGACAGATCAATTCCCACCTCGAGCATGGCAGTTTTGGCCCCTTCTTTGACCAAAGTGGCCTCGGTTCCTGCGCTAAAGATTTCTGCCTCGAGCGCGTGTTGCTGCGCGAAAAAGCGGGTCCAACCTTCTGCCATTTGGCTGCGGGCGCTGTTGTGGGTGCATAAAATCAGAATACGTAACATGTTCTTTTCTAACATATTTTTAGTTTAACATATCGAATCCATTGGATACGTCAGCTCGAGGTCAGCCGATTTAGACAACACCTCGAGCAGGACATTACCGCCCAAAAGGTACAGCACATTGCGCTCGAGGCGGTAAAAGCTATTTTTACCGCGCTGCTCGCTGTGAACCAAGCCCGCATCTTTGAGAATTCCCAAATGATACGACACTTTGCTCTGGTTTAACTCCAGCAAGGTCTCGAGTTCGCACACACACAATTCGCGCCGAGCCAGTAGGCAAACCATAGAGTAGCGCAGATCATTGGCAAGCGCCTTAAGTTGCTCGAGGGTTTTGGACGACTTCAGTTCCAGCAGGAGAGTATCCATCAAAATAAGTATATGGGTATTAACCTTTTAGAGCAACACAAAACACAATAAAAAACACAATAAAAAAACTCGAGGAGAATATTCCCCTCGAGCGGTGCGCCAAAGTTTAAGTGATTTAAATTACGCTTGAACTTCAGCGGCTTTGACTTTTTGAGGAGCCAAAATGGTGATCACAGGAATGGTTTTATCCACTGCCAGTTTGCAACCCTCGGGCAAGATGATGTCGCCTGCCAACAAGGTTTCGCCAACGCCCAAAGTGGTGATGTCCACGATGATTTCTTCGGGAATGCGGCGGGGGCCAGGGGCCAAGATGTTCAGGTTATGAACCAAAATATCCAAGATTCCACCCTCGACCACGCCTTTGGCTTTGCCAGTGGTGTGGATAGGTACGGGGGCTTCGATCTCTTGACCGTAGGTGACCATGTAAAAGTCGGCGTGCATGGCAACGCGGGTGCGCTTGTTCATTTGCACGGCCTTGACCAAGACAGGCAGGGTTTCGCCGCCCTCAACCTGGAGTTCGATCAGGCCGTGGGTGGAAACTTTGCGAAATACGCGGTCAAAGGCTTTGAGTTCGACAGATAGCGAGACGTTCTGATCTTTGTTATAGGCCACTACGGGGATCAAGCCTTGTTCGGCAAGACCTTTGGTTCCCGTGCGGGGATATGCTTTAAGCTCCATGTGCTTTCCTCCAGTGAAAGACCACTCTAGGGGTCTAAACTCGACTGACCAGTCTACCAAAAACTTTGGTTTCTGACAAGGCTTTTTTTCAGCATTTTGACCCTGTGGTTATCATGGTTAAGACCCAGTACAAGAACCCAGTACAAGACTTATTGCTGGTGGCACAACATCACAGGAATCGGGGCATGATGCAATACCGCTTCGGCAACGCTACCCAGCACCAGCCGCTCGAGTCCACGCCTGCCGTGGGTTCCCATCACAATCAGTTGGCTATGGTTTTTGGAGGCTTGCTCGAGGATGGTTTGGGCCAGCGACATGCCTTGGGCTTTTTTGCAGCTAATCACCGCAGCAGGGAAGCGAATTTTAAGGGCTTCGACCATTTTTTCACCTTGCAAATCGAGGGTTTCTTGCCACTCAAGGATATTGACCGAGCCAAAATCGGTGTACAAAAAAGGAACCTCTGGAACAATATGTAAAATCTCGAGCTGTGCGCCCAAATCGCTTGCCATTTTCGCGGCTTGGTTGAGCGCGTTTTCGGCGGGGTTGCTGCCATCGGTGGGAACCAAAATCCGCTTAAGGGCCACCGAATTCACCTCGATAC
>JANYFS010000150.1 GCA_025359705.1 Deinococcales bacterium
GGAGATCTTATGAACCGAAAAGTTGTACTCACCGCTGGCCTCGTTGCATTGTCCGCCGCTTTAAATCTTTCACCTGCTATGGCTGCACGCACCGATGTCCGTTGGTTTGTAGGATTGGGTGCGGGAACCGACGAACCGACCATTGCGGCCCAAAAGAAAATCGTTGAGGAATTCAATAAATCTCAAGATACCATCAATCTCAAGCTCGAGATCGTGGTCAACGCTCAAGCATATGATCAACTGGCAACTCAAATCACTTCGGGAAATGCACCTGACCTTGTTGGCCCTGTAGGAGTAAAAGGTCGCTCGGCTTTCCCAAATGCGTGGGCCGATCTAACTCCACTTATGAAGAAGGCCAACTATGACCTTAGCGACTACGATAAAGCACTGGTCAAGTTCTATAATATCAAGGGTCAAGGTCAAATTGGTTTGCCCTTTGCGGTGTACCCATCGTTCATGATGTTCAACAAAGCTTTGTTTGATGAAGCAGGCTTGCCTTATCCACCCACCGCATATGGTCAAAAATATAAAGACAAAAACGGTAAAATGCTGCCTTGGAATATCGAAACCATGAGTGCTTTGGCTCAACAATTGACCGTAGATAAAAATGGACTGGATGCAACCGATGCCAAGTTTGATGCCAAAAACATTAAACAATGGGGTTTTGGTACGCAATTTACCGATTTGCGCGGACAAATTACCCTATTTGGCGCTGGAAACTTTGTGGATGCCAAAGGTAATGCGGTGATTCCTCCTGCTTGGAGAACGGGTATCAAATGGCTGCAAGATGCGATGTGGAAAAAGAATTTTTACCCCACAGGAACCTACGGCTCGAGCGCAACTTTGGGCGAAGGCAATTGGTTTGATTCGGGTAACTTGGCAATGGGCCAAGAGCATACCTGGTTCTTTGGGTTTTGTTGCCAAGGCGCGGTAAAAGGTAAATGGGGACTGGCAGTGTTGCCTTCCAATAGCCAAGGTAAAGTAACTGCCAAGTTGCATGCAGATACCTTCTCGATTCCACGCTTGAGCAAGCATAAAGATGAAGCCTTTACCGTGTTGTCTTACCTGCTTAGCGCCAAAGTCTCCGATAAACTGGCGGCAATTTATGGTGGATTGCCTGCCCGCAAGAGCTTGCAAGATGGTTTCTTGAATGATCTGGGTAAAACCAAGTTTGCTGGCATGAACATCAACTGGGCACCCGTAACCGCAGGGCTTAAATTCCCTGATAGCCCCAATCACGAAGAAGGAATGCCCAGCGTGCGCGAAGCCAGTGACCGCTATATTGCTTTTGCCACCAAGTTAAATAATGAACCCAATTTGAATGTGGATGCAGAGCTTGATCTATTGACCAAAGATTTGCAAAAAATCTTTGACGCTGCTAAGAAGTAATTCTTTTGAAGAGGGTGAAAGCCGCTTCTTGGCTTTTGCCCTTTTTAATTTAAGTAGGATCAGCTCAAACCAAGTGGTTCTGAGTTAGCTAGCCTAAAGCGGGACTAAAGTAAACAAAGGTAAGTTAAGATAAGTTAAATCAGCGTATACCTATAATCTGGAGAAATCGAATGTCAGTACCAAAACCAGCTACATCCTCAACTTTAAGCGCCAATAAAATCAGGCCAAGGCGGAGCCTCGCAAAAACAGAAGCTATTTATGGACTAAGTTGTGTAGCGCTCTGGTTGGTGGGTTTTCTGATTTTCTATTTGGTTCCGATGATCGCCTCTTTTGTTTTCACCTTGTTCAATTTTACCCTCACCGAACCCGATAAAGCCAGCTTTATTGGCCTTGCCAACTGGAAACGCTTGCTGTTTGAAGATCCACTGATTTGGCCTTCTTTGGGTGTCACCTTCAAGTTCGCACTTATTTCTTTGCCAATTGGCATGTTTGCTGCGCTTTTTGTGGCAATATTACTCAATTCTAAGCATTTAATCGCTCGAGACTTCTTTCGCACTCTTTTTTATGCGCCAACTATGGTTCCAGCGGTGGCAGGTTTGCTGATTTGGAAAGGATACCTCGATCCAACCACGGGCTGGCTCAACCGCATCATCGAATTTATTTTTAGATTTGATGCCTCGGGCGCTCAAGGGGTGCAGTGGCTAAACAACGAAAATTTGGTCTATATTGCCTATACCATGATGGGAATTTGGGGAATTGGCAATGCCATCTTATATTATATGGCAAGTTTGCAAAGTGTACCTACCGATCTGTATGAAGCAGCTAGTATTGACGGTGCGGGTTGGTTTAGACAACTTTGGAGCATTACGTTGCCCATGATTTCGCCTGTTATTTTTTATAACTTGGTACTCAGCGTAATTGGACTGATGCAATTTTTCATCACGCCCTATATTTTGAATGGAGGTAGTGGTTATCCAAATGGATCGACCTACTTTTATATGATCCATTTCTATAAGCAAGCTTTTGGATTCTTAAACATGGGTTACGGCGCAACCATCGCTTGGTTTATGTTTTTGATTGCTTTGGTGATTACCTTGGTTCTATTTGGAAGTTCTAAGCGCTGGGTTTACTACGCTGCTGGAGACCGATAATGCAAGCTCAACATGCTACAAACACCAGACCTAACCGAAAGTCTCAAAGCAAAGAGACCCAAACTCGAGTGCTAAAAAGCGCGACTTTCTCGCTAACTCTGGTGATTCTCTTTTTGTACCTGCTTCCCTTCTTGTTTAGTGTGGTGGGATCACTTAAAAGCAAAGAACAGGCATCTGATCCCAATTCGCCCATTCTTCCTGCGGTGCTGCAAACTTTTGTTTATCAGGGTGAAAAACTTGATTTGTACCGTGTACCACTCGAGGAGGGAGACCGCGACTTGGCTTTGCTTAAGCGTGGGCGCAACCAAAGTTCGTTTGTTGACCCCGTTGCACCTGATAAAGCGCCCGTCGTATGGAAAGGAGCTTGGCGTACCCTAAGCCCTGCCTACCGTGTAGCTCCGCAGTGGCAAAATTACCCTCGAGCCTTTCAGTTCATCAGTTTTATGCGCTTGTTGGGGTACACCCTGATGTATGCCAGCATTACCACTTTTGCGGCGGTGAGTTCTGCGGCGGTGGTGGCGTATGGCTTTGCGCGGTTCCAATTTCCGTTCAAAAACACCATTTTTATATTGCTAGTCGCCACCATTATTTTACCCCCGCAAGTCACCAGCATTCCCACCTTTGCCATGTTTTATAAACTGGGTTGGATTGGTACTTGGCTACCTTTAATTATCCCGCAATTTTTTGCAAATGCTTACAACGTGTTTTTGCTGCGTCAGTATTTTTTAACCATCCCTCGAGAGTCGGAAGAATCTGCTAAAATAGATGGAGCTGGCCCAGTGCGAATCTTCTTCTCCATTGTGCTGCCTCAAGCTGTTCCTGCTTTGATTGCAGTGGGTTTGTTTCACTTCTTCTTTGCTTGGAATGATTTCTTCGGCCCACTGGTTTATCTTTCGGGCAACGAATCCGCCAATCCGCTATCTTTGGGCCTATTTCGCTTCAACGGTTTGTATAGTTCCGAAAACCAATTGGTACAAGCCGCCTCGATTATGACCATGGTTTTGCCGCTGACCATTTTCTTTTTTGCTCAGCGCTTTTTTATTCAAGGGGTTGTAGCAACGGGTGTTGATAAATAATCTTTCCCCTCGAGCGGTTGCATATACGTTTTATGCTGCTAGGCTCGAGGGATTTTAATTTAACCAATCAGAAATATAGAAATAGAATAGAAATAGAATAAAAGCAAACCGAAAACATCAAGCCGAAAGTATAAAAGTAGCAGCACTAAACCAAATACAGGAGATCTATACGATGCCTACCCTAAACCAACACGATCACACCAATCAAAAATCCACTTCTTGGACATCAGATGCCGTCGAAGCATTGCTTAGCCAAATGACCTTGCTCGAGAAGATTGCTCAAATGACCCAAGTGGAAAAAAATAGCGTGTTGCCTGGAGATGTAGCCCATTTTGGTTTGGGTTCGGTGCTGAGTGGGGGCGGCGGAAATCCTGACCCCAATACCCCTGCAACTTGGCGGGCGATGGTGGAGGGTTTTCAGCAAGAAGCGCTGCGCTCGAGGTTGGGAATTCCTTTGCTGTACGGCTCGGACGGGGTTCATGGGCATAGCAATGTGGTGGGTGCGACGATTTTTCCGCACAATATTGGCTTGGGTTGCACCCGAGACCCCGATTTGCTGCGGCGGATCGCTCGAGTGACCGCCCTCGAGTGCGTGGCTACGGGGGTGCGCTGGGATTTTGCCCCTGCGGTTTCGATTCCGCGTGATATTCGCTGGGGCCGAACTTTTGAGGGTTATAGTCAAGACTCGAGCGTGGTGTGTGAATTGGCGGAAGCCTTTGTGGAAGGGCTAAAAGGGGAGGGCTGGAATTCGGCTACGGCGGTTTTGCCCTCGGTCAAGCATTTTATTGCCGATGGCGCGACTCGCTGGGGCAGCTCGATGCGGGTGAACGCTTTGCAGCTCGAGGTGGATCAAACCCTCGCCAACGCCCAAACCGATCAGGGCTTGGCGGCCTTGATGGAAAAAGGCGCATGGCAGCTCGATCAGGGGGCCAGTACCCTCGAGGAAGAGGTGCTGCGTCGTGAGGATTTGGCGGGGTATATCGCGGCGATTCGCGCTGGGGCGCTGAATGTGATGGTTTCTTACTCGAGCTGGCAGGGGATTCGGATGCACCAACACCGTTATTTGCTGACCGATGTTTTGAAGGGTGAACTGGGCTTCCAAGGCTTCTTGGTTTCCGACTGGGAAGGGGTTCAGCAAATCTCGAGCGATTTTTATAGCAGCGTGGTGGCCTCGATCAATGCGGGCATGGATATGGTGATGGTTCCCTTCGATTACAAAGCCTTTATTGCCGCACTGTTCGAGGCAGTGAGCCGTGGAGATGTGGCCCTCGAGCGGATCGACGACGCGGTGCGCCGCATTTTGCATGTCAAAGAAGCCTTGGGATTGTTCCAAAACCCACTGACCGATGGCACATTGCTTGGTCAGGTGGGTTGCCCCGAACACCGCACAGTGGCACAGGAAGCGGTGCGAAAGTCTCAGGTTTTGCTGAAAAACGATGGGGTTTTGCCCCTCGAGCGCGGCACTCGAATGCTGGTGGCGGGTAAAGCGGCCCACGACATCGGGATGCAGTGCGGCGGCTGGACGATTTCGTGGATGGGACAAGCGGGGCCAATTACCTCAGGAACCACCATCCTCGAGGGCATTCGCGCCACCGCCGAAGACCCAAGTTTGATTGTGTATCACCCAAATGGGAATGTAGACGCAGATGCGGGTCAATTTGAGGTTGGTTTGGTGGTGATTGCCGAAGAACCCTATGCCGAAGGCATGGGAGACCGCGCCGATCTTTCGCTAAACCCCGAACATTTAGCTCTGCTCGAGCAGGTTCGGGCCAAGTGCGCCAAGATGATCGTATTGATCGTTTCGGGGCGGCCCTTGGTGCTTCCAGAGGCGCTCGAGGGTTGGGACGCACTGGTTGCCAGTTGGTTGCCTGGAACCGAAGGTGCGGGCATTGCCGATGTGCTGTACGGCATCTATCCTTTTTCTGGCAAATTGAGCTTTCACTGGCCCCGCAGCATGGCAGATCTCCCGCTTTCCCCCTCGAGCCAAGCCTTGTTTGATTTGGGTTTTGGTTTATCCCTCGAGCGCAACGCTTAAGTTATGTTTGGTATGAATCGTTCAATTGGGTTTAAAATAACCACAACTTTGATTACAACTTTGACTACTTTGTTGTTTTCGGGAGCGGCTCGAGCCATTCCCGCACCGCCCGTGCAACAGTTTGTCCAAGTTTGGCTGACCACTTTTGATGCCTCGAGTAAGCTCGAGCGACAAACCCCCATCCCTCTAAAAAGTGCGGCCCAAAGCACGCTCGAGGGGATTGTTATTTCGGTTGATCCCCGAAAAACCTTTCAAGAAATCGATGGATTTGGGGCATCATTAACCGATTCTTCGGCGTGGTTGCTTGCCAATAAACTAAGTGTGGGCGCGAGGGAAGAGGTTTTGCAAAAATTGTTCAGCCCCACCCAAGGCATCAACCTGAGCTTTTTGCGCCAACCGATTGGAGCCTCGGATTTTGCCCTGAACAACTATACCTACGACGATCTTGCAGCGGGCCAAACCGACCCCACCCTCGAGAAATTTTCGATTGCACACGACCAACAGTATATTATTCCGCTGCTCAAGCGCATTTTGCAGATCAATCCAGCGGTCAAAATCATGGGAACGCCCTGGAGTCCGCCCGCTTGGATGAAAACCACCGAGTCGGTGATCAAAGGCTACCTCAAACCCCAAGCCTACGATTGGCTGGCACGGTATTTGGTCAAATATGTTGCGGCATACGCGCTCGAGGGCATCCCGATTTACGCGGTTTCTTTGCAAAACGAACCCAGCTTTGAACCCGCAGGCTATCCAGGAATGCGGATGACCCCCCAAGATCAAATTGAAGTGGTCAAACGTTTGGGGCCAATGCTGAAAGCGGCGGGTTTTGCTACCAAAATCCTAATTTGGGATCACAACTGGGATCAACCCGAATTCCCCAATGCGGTACTGGTCGATAAAATGGCTCGAGGGTACATCGCGGGAACCGCTTTTCACTGCTACGCTGGCGAACCCCCCGCCCAATCGGTGGTGCAAAAGGCCAATCCAGACAAAGAAATCTACTTTACCGAATGCTCGGGTGGCGCTTGGGACAAGAGTTTTCGCAGCAATTTACAGTGGATTGCTAAAAAATTGATGATCGATACTCTGCAAAACAGTTCGCGGACTGCGGTGCTATGGAATTTGGCTCTGGACGAAAACTACGGGCCGCAGAACGGAGGCTGTACCAATTGCCGTGGGGTGATCACGGTCAATCAGGGTAGTGGCAAGATTGATTACAATGTTGAATATTACGCCTTGGGCCAAGCCAGTAGCTTTGTACACAGCGGAGCCAAACGGATTGCCTCGAGCCTAAACAGTACCACTCTGTTTTCGGTGGCCTTCAAAAATACCGACGGCTCGAGGGTGCTGATGGTTGCCAATTCGGTGCTTTCGGACGAGGATATTACCGTAACTGATGGCAACTCCAACTTTGCTGCGGTTGTTCCCGGAAATGGGGTAATCAGTTTTGTTTGGAAATAGTGGTCAAGCAACTGAGCAACTGAGCAGCTCGATTTTTCAAACCTTATTTTCCAAACCTTTTCCAAACCTTGAGGGCATATCCAAGACCCCGACTCGAGGAGAAATTACAGATAAGCACTCTTATCTGTAAAATAAAAATCTTTGGGGTAAACTGTTACCCATGCCCGAATCGCCAAGTTCCCCCAAATCGCCTGCTCTGGAAATCCAAATCCCCCTCGAGCGCCTGAACAGCCGCGCCCGCCAGCTCACCTTGCTTGCGCCCGAAGAACTGCGCCGCCAAACCTTCAGCGCACTGCGGGACCTCGAGCTGGATTTTTTGTGGGAACTCACCGAAAGCTATTTATTTTTGCACAGCCGCACCATCAGCCCGCACACCTTGCGGGCCTACAAAACCGCACTCAAACAATTTCTCGAGGGGGCCAATTTTGATCTGTTTAAAGCCCCACGCGATGCGGGGGTGGTGTACGTGCGGGCGCTCGAGGATGCAGGGCTGAAACCCAAAACTTTGCAGGTTAAACTGGCGGCCCTGGGTGGCTTTTATAAAGCGCTTAAATGGGCGCGGCTCGAGTTGGAAAACCCTTTTGAAAATGTCAAAGCTCGCCCAGACCGCGAATCCGCCGCTCACAAGCGCAAACCCTACCTCGAGGATGAACTCGGGGCCATGTTGCAAGTGGCAGAACCGCTCGAGGGAATTTTGCTTTTGCTGTGTGGACACGGCGGCCTACGGATCAGCGAAGCTTTGGCCCTGACCGGTGCCGACATCGACCTCGAGGCGGGGGAAATTCGGGTACGTTTGGGCAAAGGAGGCCGCGAACGTTTTGTCCCAATCAGTTCAAAGCTCGAGAAGGCTTTACGGGCGGGAATTTTTTCCAAGGTAGACCGAATTTTCCCTTGGAATTACCAACAAATCCGCTACCGCATGGAAAAATTGCAAGCACGAGCAGGAATCGACAAAAAGTTCCGCCTTTTTCACGCCCTGCGCCACTATGCAGGAACCACCCTAATGCGAAAAACCCGCAACTTGGTCTTGGTCAAAGAGCATTTGGGACATTCCAATATCAATACCACCAGCATCTATGCTAAATTGGTAGACGATGAACTAAAATCGGCAGTGCGAGATATGTAAGTCTTTATGTAACTACACTCAATATGGCAGAATATGCGTGTTTTTCGTACTAATA
>JANYFS010000162.1 GCA_025359705.1 Deinococcales bacterium
GGTTCAAACCAGCGAGCGGGGAATTACAAAAAGGCTTAACCGCCTCACCTGCAACCATGCGGGTATGGATAACCGCAATCAATCGACTGTCTACGTTTGTGTCCACCCTCTCCGTGACACTGCTGTCATGAAGACACCCACACCTACTCTCCTGACTAACCGAGAAGCAAGGCAATACCAACTAGAGAAATTAGGTCGAATCGTGATTGGACGTGATGAACTCTATGCCCGCGCTCGAGCTGGTCAACTCGAGTTCGTAGGCAACAAAAGACGTTTTTTTGTGAAGCGCTCGAGTCTTGATCGGATCTTAGGTCTGGCTACCTGAGATGACCCGCCCAGCAACCAAAAGCCACTTAAGCCAAAAAAATAGACTCGTAGGTTTGCACACCTCGAGTCTCACAAAGGGACGTTTCCCCAATGCCTACATCCATTGTATCAAATCCCAATCCGCCTAATTCCCCCCTTGATACTACATACGGAAAAGTCTTCCCGAATCCCTCCTCAAATCCTACAATTTCGGTTCTAGCACGGCATCTAAACAGATACCTTCTTCAAGAACATTTAAGGGAACTTTTATTCGGTGAGAATTTTGGAACCCGATGTGACTCTGATGGTGTGATAATTTCCAAGCAACACCGCGCTACCTATTGTCTGCGAAATCAAATACGTGCGGAAAATTCGGTGCGGTTGTATCGCCGCAAAGTCGACTCACGACCCTACTATGGTGGTTTGATGATTTGTGGAAGCGCGTGGGTCTGTCCCGTTTGTTCCGCCAAAATCGCTGAAAGGCGTAGGGTTGAATTGGAACGTGCAATCAAAGCGTGGCAGTGCCACACCATGCCGAACAGAAAAGTTGTCCTATTAACCCTCACCATCCCTCACACCCGTAAAAATTCTGCCGCTGAAACTGTTGAGAGATACACCAAGACTGCCGAACACCTGTGGTCAGGTCGTGGATGGATGAAGGTTAGGGAAACCATCGGCTATTTTGGTCGTGTAAGCGCCCTTGAGGTCACGCATTCCCTCCAGCATGGTTGGCATCCTCACGGTCATGTGATTTTATTCTTGGACACTGACCTACCCATAGAGGAAATCAGATCCCTCTTGTGGGAAAGGTATCAAGCTGCTTACGGTGTCTACCTCAAAAATCACCCTTCCAGCGAGAAAAGACGGCTAAGCCCTGATGCCTTTCACCTTCAGAACGGTGAACGTGCTGCACGGTACGCAACCAAATATGGACGCGAAGATTTACCCGAAGAAGAGCAGGAATACCGTTGGGGAATCGCCCAAGAGCTAACTAGGGCAAACTCCAAAAAAACCAAATCACACAATGGTCGTACACCCTTCCAACTTCTCGCGGACTCTGCCGACGGTGACGGGTTGGCAGGTAAGTTGTTCATTGAATACGCTCATGCGATTTTTGGTCGTCATCAATTGAGATGGTCGACTGGTCTGAAATACCATATTTTGGGCGAAAATGACGTGTCAGACGAGGAAATAGCAAAATCTGTCGATGCACATGATGAACTTTTGGGCAACATTTCTCCTGTGGTGTGGAAAGTGATTCTCAGGCACAAACTACGCCAAGAGGTTCTAAGGGTAGCAGCACCTAAAGAAGCCACCCTAAACAACGTCCTAGAGCTGATTAAGCCTCATTTGTCACCTGATCAGCAACCGTACATTGACGATGACCAAACCCTGATTCTGACCCCTCGAGTCGATCCCGAACCTGACCCCGATCCAACCCCAACCCCTGACCCAACTCCTGACCCAATCCCTGACCCTGACTCAACCCCCGATCCAACCCCTGAACCAGCACCAAAAGGACACCTAATGAATGGTAAAACCGCATACTTGCTCACCCTAATTTATACCCTCTCAGAGCCGCTTTTTGTCTGGGATACATTTCGGTTGCTGGCCTACTACCATGACGATTTATTCGCTTACATGGCGCTCGAAACCAAGCGGCAAAAAGCTGTCCTAGGCACGCTTCAACATCTTGGCTTCATCACGAATGCGACCAAAGCGCAAGGTATTCATTACCTTGATAAGACTATCAAGCTGACACCCAAAGGTCACCAAGAGGCACAGCGAATCATTTCTCTTGCTACCACTCTGCACCCTGTCGAACCCGACCACACAGCCGCTTAGCAAGGCCATAGGGTGCGGGGGGAATACCTCGACCGCATCAAAGTGAGCCGAGGTATCTCAGCCGTGCATATCGACTACGTGGCTAATTCCTATTTGGTCAAGACCTACAAGATTTTCCTTATATTTACAGTGGTCGATGTATTTGTTC
Organism: Deinococcales bacterium; assembly: GCA_025359705.1. Taxonomy (GTDB): domain Bacteria; phylum Deinococcota; class Deinococci; order Deinococcales; family Deinococcaceae; genus JACMOA01. The sequence goes on from JANYFS010000162.1 coordinate 2,300, forward strand.
ACTGTGTGATCAGTGCAGTTAAAAGCACCCCTCGAGAATGACCTCCAACTTGTGAATAGTAGATACCCTAACTTTCGCATGAAATTATGCGAAATAACTTCTCCCTTAAATGGGGGACTACTCGAGGGGTTGTCAATAAAATTATTGTTTAATCCTCAAGGTAGGTTTTCAACCGCTTTGTTGAAAACTCCTCGAGAATGACCCTAAAGTTTTAAACAAAGCGATCAAAAATATAGTTAAAAACCAACAATTCCAACAGTGCATAATTCTAGTTATGCACTGTTGGAATTAGTAATTAGCTTGAATATTTCTTTGGGTCTTGGGTCAGGAATACTTGCTTGGCTACGGGCGTAGCTTAGTCCCAATCTGGATAGATGCCTTTGGTATCTTTCGCCAAAGGCATCTATCCAGAAGGTATGTCTATTACGGGTATGATGACTGAATGTAAAACCCTTACTGCTAGAACAAACAAAAGTTTACCCTCACACACTCGATCTTGGCGGATACATGGTGTGTAAGGGTTCCGAAAAAGCCCCTCAAACAGAAGGGAAGGTATTTTTTTGTGCGGATAAAAACCAGCGTCTTCACTTTATCACTCAAGGTTCAAACCAGCGAGCGGGGAATTACAAAAAGGCTTAACCGCCTCACCTGCAACCATGCGGGTATGGATAACCGCAATCAATCGACTGTCTACGTTTGTGTCCACCCTCTCCATGATAC
>JANYFS010000195.1 GCA_025359705.1 Deinococcales bacterium
AGTACGTCGCACTTGCAGGCAACCTGTCGCCAAATTGAGAGACAAATATTGCAAGAGGTTGCCCAGTACGTCTTCGCTGAGTTGGCCCGAAAGTTCAATCGCCATGTCGTGCAGACAGTGTACTACAGAATCTCATCCAAGGGGTTTAGCCCCGTCAAATTTGGCTAGAAAATGTTTGGTGAACCTGCTCGAGCGGCACTCGAGATATTCTTGAGCAAAGCAGTTCCTTCCCTCGAGCGCAAATCACACAGCGTTTTTACACATCATCGCTACCCGTATCCATCCGTACCACACGGGGCGAAAAGCGTCCCAGACGTTCCACTAAATCGGTTTGGGCCTGCATCACTTCGTCGATGGCTTTGTAGGCCAAAGGTGCTTCATCCAATCCGCCGCCAATTAGCGTTACCCCGCGCTCGAGCAGCATTTTTTTCATATCCGAACGGGTCAGGACTTGCTCGGCGGCTTTGCGACCCAAGCGGCGACCCGCCCCGTGTGAAGCACTCTCGAGCGAGCTTTTTTGGCCCTTACCCCGCACCAAATACCCCGAATCCGCCATCGAGCCAGGGATGATCCCCAGTTGCCCCTGTGCCGCAGGGGTTGCGCCTTTGCGGTGAATCACCACCTCACGCCCCTCGTACTGCTGCTTCCATGCCAAGTTGTGGCTATTGGCAACGGTTAGCAAGGGTTGCGCTCCCAGCGCACCACACAACCGCTGATGGATCTGCTCGTGGTTGGCGAGTGCGTAGCGGCCCGCCAAAGACATGGCTTCCCAGTAGGCATCTCCTGCCTCGCTGCCCAGCTCGAGCCAAGAGAGTTTTTTGGCGGAAGCGTCCAAATGCGGGTGCAGGCTTTCGGCAAGTTTGCTAAAATGCCCCGCCACCTGTGCGCCCATTCCCCTCGAGCCAGAATGCGACAAGATCGCTAAATATTGCCCCGCCTCGAGGCCAAATTCGACACCGAAATCACCTGCGAACAAATCGAACACCCCAAATTCCACAAAGTGATTGCCCGATCCCGAAGTTCCAAGCTGGTTGACTGCTTTATCGTGCAAGGCGTTTAAAATCCCTTGATTTTGCCAGGTGGCTTCATCCAAAACCTGATGCTCGAGCCGATCCCGCTTTTCCCAGCCCACCCCCGCACCAAAGCGGGTATGTTTCTCGAGCAGTTTTTTGGCCTCGTCCGCATGAAGTTTTTGCATCGGCAGCAAAGTCAATTTCATGGAGCAGCCAATATCTACCCCCACCCCATACGGAATTACCGCGCCTTCGGTTGCCAGTACCCCGCCAATGGGCAGGCCGTAGCCCACATGGGCATCGGGCATCAAAGCCCCCGCCCTCGAGATGGGTAGGCGCATCGCCACATTCATTTGAACCAGCGCGTTTGGATCAATCAAATCTGATCCCCAAATGGGGTAGGGGAGGGGTTGAGACAACAGCGCTTCACCCTCTTTGAGCTTATGTTTTTCAGCCTCGAGCGCAACCGCTTGGGCCAATTCGCCAAACTGGGTGTGCTGCACAAACTCGAGCGGGGAATTATGTACCTCACTCAATTGAGCCAAAATTTCCGCGTTGCCCAAACCAACCTTCTCGAGTTGTTCCGCTACTGCCAAGGCCATACCAATGCGCGGCCCAGTATATCCAAGTTTTACAATCTTTTTTCCGTTCATAATTTATATTGTGCGCCCAACCCTCGAGCGGACGCTACTTGCAAATGGCGCAGCCACACTAAGTGTTGTGGCCTAGTGCGGCTGGGTTTGGAGATTTGGATGTGATAAATACCTCGAGTCAAGTAATCCTTTATAAATCTCGAGGAGAATTAAAATATATATACTTATCTTTTAACCTCGAGCAAGATTTAGGGCGCTACATTAAAGATTGCTACGAATAACGAATAACATCCTTAAGCGTTTTGCCCAACCTCGAGCCTAAACATAAACTTGGTCACTTCGGCTTTCAGTCCGTCGATCATATCGTTAAACATGTTGGTGGCTTCAAATTTGTACTCTTGGAAGGGGTCGCGCTGACCGTAGCTTCTTAGGAAAATACCTTGGCGCAGCACGTCCATGCCGTGCAAATGCTCTTTCCAGAATTGGTCGATCACTTGCAGCAAGACATAGCGGCCCATGCCCACCATCAGGCTGGAACCCATGTCTTCTTTACGCTGATCGAAAGAGTCCACCACGGCACGCAGCACATTTTGATGGGCTTCTTGGGCGGGCAGGCCGCGCAAGGTTTCAAAATCAAAGCTCTCGAGGGCGGGAATCGAATCGGTTAGCGAGGTACGCAGTTTTTCGGTGTCCCAATCTGCCGAGGCCGTTTCGGGCGGGGCCAGATCGAACAGCACGTTTTCGACGTGATCGCCAATCATGCTTTCCACACTAACTTCCACCGCTTCATCGGCACCCAGCAGCATTTCGCGGCGCTGACCATAAATGGATTCGCGCTGAGTGGACAAAATATTATCGAACTCGAGGAGCTGCTTGCGGGTGGAGAAGTTGCGGTCTTCTACCCGTGCCTGCGCTCGCTCGATGGCCCCCGTGACCATTTTGGCCTCGATCGGCTGGGTGTCGTCCATGCCAAGGCGGTCTAGCAAAGCGATGGTGTTTTCGTTGGCAAACAGGCGCATCAGTTCGTCTTCAAAAGAGCAAAAGAATCGGCTCGAGCCTGGGTCGCCTTGCCGTCCTGCGCGGCCTCGCAACTGGTTGTCGATGCGGCGCGATTCGTGGCGCTCGGTGCCGATGATGTGCAAGCCTCCAGCGGCTTTGATGGTTTGGCTGTCTGCCTCGAATTGATCGCGCACCCGCTCGAGTTCGTCGGTCAATTTGTCGGGAATGCCCAAACCCCTAGCTAGGCTCCGCATTTCGGGTTCGGTACGCACCAAAGCTTTTACAAAGTCTTCCACTTCGGGTGCATAGCGGCTGAGGCCGATTCGCTCCATCATGTCGCCGGTGTAGTATTCGATGTTTCCGCCCAAGGTGATGTCGGTTCCGCGCCCCGCCATGTTGGTAGCAATGGTGATCCCGTGCAAACGCCCCGCTTGAGCCACAATTTTGGCTTCTTGGTCTTCGTATTTGGCGTTCAAAACCTGATGCTCGAGTCCTTCGGCGGTGAGCATTCCGGAAAGCAGTTCAGAAACACGGATCGAAACCGTACCGACCAACATCGGGCGGCCTGTGGCGTGGATTTCTTTAATTTCTGCCACCACTGCGCCGTATTTGCCGGTGTTGCTGCGGTAGATCAAATCGTTGGAATCTTTACGGATCACCGGCAAATTGGTGGGAATCACCAAGACATCCACCCCGTAGATGTCGATAAATTCTTTTTCTTCGGTTTTGGCAGTACCGGTCATTCCAGAGCGTTTGTTATAGAGCTTGAAAAAGTTTTGGTAAGTTACTGTCGCTAGGGTCTGGTTTTCGTTCTCGATTTT
>JANYFS010000218.1 GCA_025359705.1 Deinococcales bacterium
CAGCGGTCTGTCGGCCTCGAGTGCAAAACTGCTGACATTGGGGGTGTGCTGGTGGGGGTGATGCTCGGGGCGAAAGTTGGGGTCGAAGGCGCGGAGTTCCAACATTCGCTCGAGGGGCGCGTCTCCACGGCAGGCCACCGAAATCGAGGCCAACGGGGTGAGTTCTCGAGTGGTTTTTTGCACGCTTTCCAACAGTTCGGTATCGCAGAGGTCTGCTTTGTTTAAAATCACCGAATTGGCGTAGGCCAGTTGGCTGGCGGCTTCGGGATTCTGCTCGAGGGTGCTGTAAAAATTTCGGGCATCGATCACCGTGACCAAGCCGTCGATGTCGAACACCGCCTTGACCTGCGGATCGAGCAAGGTTTGCAGCACCGGAACGGGGTCGGCAAGGCCCGAAAGCTCGAGCAAAATGTGTTCGGGGGGGCGAGGGTGTTGGCCCAGTTTGACCAAAGCCACAATCAAATCGTCGCGGCCCACACAGCACAAACAGCCGCTCGAGAGTTCGGTGACACCCGTTTCGTTGAGGTTCTCGATCAATGCCCCATCGATGCCCAGATCTCCAAATTCGTTGACAATCACCCCAAAACGTTTGCTCGAGCGTTGAATCAGGCCATTGACCAAAGTGGTTTTTCCTGCGCCCAGAAAGCCCGCAATGACCGTGACAGGAATGCGCTTGTGTAATTTTGACATGCCCAATATTGTAGCTGGACTTCAAAGCCTTAGACTCGAGCCATGCACATTCGACCTTATCAAGAGAACGACCTCGAGAGCCTGTATCAGATCTGCTTGAAAACGGGGGATAGTGGCAAAGATGCCTCGAGCCTGTACCATGATCCCAAGTTGCTGGGGCATTTTTATGCTGCGCCATACGGGGTTTTGCAGCCAGAAAGTTGCTTTATGCTCGAGGATGATTTGGGGGTATGTGGCTACATTATTGGTACGCCCGATTCTCAAGGTTTTAGAGAACGCCTCGAGCGACAGTGGTTTCCCGCACTGCGCCAACACTATGCTCTGTCAGATGTTGCCGACACCTCGAGGGATGCCATATTTAAAGATGCCACCATGATTCGGCTGATTTTTGAGGGCTACAGCGTGGAAGCGGCGCTGCTCGAGCAATACCCCGCACATTTGCACATCGACCTGTTGCCTCGGGCGCAGGGCCAGGGTTGGGGCCGCGAGCTGATGGACACTTTTTTCCAGCATTTGCGCGACCAGCGGGTTTCAGGGGTGCATTTGGGGGTAGGCGCAAAAAATTTGGCTGGAATTGCCTTTTACCAAAAGCTGGGGTTTGAAATGTTGCGGGATCACTCGAGCTGGAAAGTGTATGGTTTGCTACTCTAATTTTAAATGATTTTGCTTGACTTTACAATCGGTTTAATTATAAGTTATTGAGCTATCAAATGATGAAATTTAGGGGAAATGAGTGATCTTTAATAATTTTAATAATTTTAATAATTTTGCTTAATTGTGCTATTAGGTGTGCTATAGGTATGCAGGGCTGATGCTTTAATGATGAACCTGGCATAAAATCGCGTGCTTAGGAGTGTCATGCCATATACCCCACCCATGCTACACGTGCAGTCCAAACCACAAATCGTTTCTTGCCAACGGCAACCGTATCTTCGCCCTACCCTCGAGCTGCATGGTTCGTGGAGTGCCATCACTGGAATTAGTGTCTGTTTTGGTTGCGGTCCTAGCTTCCAACAATTTCAAGACATGCAAAATAATAAGGATGCCCAATGATTGACCCTCACGTACAGAGTTCCAAATCATGTTCCAAACCATCTTCCAAACCATCTTCCAAACTAATCCAACATAGACTGCCTCGAGTCGCTTTGTTGTTGACCGTAGGTCTATGTTCGTGCGGTAATCTGGCGCAAAAACCTGCTGTTAATGCGGGTAACGCTCGAGTTCTGGGTACAGCCGAATTGACTTTTGGTCAAAACTTTGCCCAAGGTAAAAATCAATTCCAATCGTTGGGTGCAATTAACGATAATGGTATTGGCTTTGCACCCCTGAGCTTTGAGGATTACCTGAATATTGCCACCAATACCCGTTATCTGAAAGTCACGTTCAAAGTGACCAACAATACCGCTTCAGACTTTAGTAACCTGAGCTTTCACGCCTATGCCCAAGCGGGTTCTTCTTTGGGCGGTACGGCAATTAAGGGTTTGCAAAACTTTGGTGGTGGAGCCATTGCCAGCTCGAGCATTCCCCAAAGTTTTAAACCGACCCACGGCACTTTGTTTAACAACTTGGATGTGATCAATCCGATCACGGTTTTGGATAATCAAGCCGATATGCAGGTCTTTACTCCGCTCGAGACCAGTACCTTTCAGGGGGCCGCCATTGGTTTAAACCCAGGTGATCAAATCCTCGAGTATGGTTACGTGGCTCGCAAAACTGCCATCAGCCGAGTAATTCCTGCCAATGGTGGAACCGGCACCATCACCTTGGCCTACCGCTTTCCCAACAACACCCTGACCGATCCTAACCGCCCTTACCGTTTTACCGCCACCTATTTGCTCAGCGATGAAGCGGTGGGCCGCGTTACCCGCAGTTTTGAAGAAAGCACCGCCCAAGCTGATGCTCGCAAAACGGCCTTGGGAGCCAGTGAAATTGCTTTGGTGGGCCAAGACACCGACGCACCCGCTGGAGTGGTACGCCTCGAGAATAGCCGTACTGGAACCAACCCTAGCTTTTTGCTCGAGCAGAATTGTGCCGTTATTGCTCCCCAAACCATCATGCAGGTACAGGGAAACAGCACTGCCTCGCCCTTGATCAATACCGTAGCAACGGTCAACGGCATTGTGACGGGTGAATTCACCACCTTTGATAAACTCAACGGTTTTTTTATTCAAGATGCCACGGGTGATAGCGATGCTTCCACTTCCGATGGGGTTTTTGTTTATGCACCCGCTTCGGCAAATACCTTGCCAGCGGGCGGCCTGAAAGTCGGCGACGCGGTACAGGTCAAGGGAACGGTCAAAGAGTTCAATAACCTAACCCAAATTGATACCACCGTGGCAGGCTCGAGCATTACCCGCTGTGGTTCGGCTTCGCTGTCGGATGCTTTGGCGATTCCCACTGTGGTGAATTTTCCCGCCACCAGCTTGGCCCAGCTCGAGGCACTCGAGGGGATGAAGGTTAAAATCCCCACCCTCATGACCGTGACCAATACTTTTGCGCTGGATACCTTTGGGGATCTGGGTCTCTCGAGCGGGGGTCGGGTGTTTAACCCGACCAACGGACAGGGCGGAACTACGGCTGGCAATGCTTTACGCCTGATCACTTTGTCGGATGCCTCGAGCCGTTCCAACACCAGCACACCTGCACTCAACCCCATTCCCTTTTTGTCTGGGCCTGGTTTGTCGGGAACCCGCCGTACAGGGGACACCGTAACAGGTCTCGAGGGTTTTATGTCGCAGCGTCTGACCGACTACAAACTCGAGAAAACCGTTGATCCCGTCTTCACCAACAGCAACCCCCGCACTTCCAGCCCCTCGAGCGTGGGTGGAACCCTGCGGGTGGCGGGCGGCAACGTGCTGAATTTCTTTACCACCATCAACGCCACCGCAGCGGTTTCCCCCAGTGCCAACTGCACAGGTACGGTATTTTCCAGCCTTGCTCGAGGGGCCAACACCTGCCTCGAGTTCGAGCGCCAGCGGGAAAAAGTGCTGAACAATATTCAGGGCCTCAACCCCGATGTGATGGGCTTGATGGAAGTGGAAAACAACGGCACAGGCGCGGGTAGCGCGATCAAAAGCATTGTGGATGGCCTGAACGCTCGAGTGGGCGCGGGAACCTACGCCCTGATCCCTGACCCAAGCACGGGTACCGGCACCGACGTGATTAAAGTGGCGATCATTTACAAACCCGCCAGAGTCACACCTGTGGGGGCTTCGCTGTCCGACAGCAATGTGATTAACAACCGCGCACCTGTGGCCCAAACCTTCCGTACCAAATTTGTCAACAATGGTGGAACGGGCGACGGAACCTTCAGCGTGCTAATGAACCACATGAAATCCAAAGGATCTTGCCCCGCCGCAGGAGCAGATGTCAAAAATAATGAGTATGGACAGGGCTGCTGGACGTACAAAACGCCTCGAGCAAGTCCAATTGATGAAGAACTTTATCGAGCAAGTGAAGACCACCAGCGGTGATCCCGATGTGATTGTGATGGGCGACCTAAATGCTTACGGTGCGGAAGATCCGATCAACTACCTTGCTAGCACAGGCGCATTTACCGCCACAGGCACAGGTGGAACCCAACTCCCCGACTCGAGCAACCCCAATACCGCTTTGGTTCCGTTAAACCTGCGGATTTCTGCCGATGACCGCTACTCTTACCAATTTAGCGGTACCTTTGGTTATTTGGATCACGCCCTAGCCAGCTCGAGCCTAGATCTGCAAGTCACGGGCTTGACCGAGTGGCACATCAATTCCGATGAACCCACCGCGATGGACTACAACCAAGAAAACCGCCCCGATGACCGCTATGATGGCAGCATTCCCCAGCGTTCCTCGGATCACGACCCTGTTTTGGTGGGTCTGAATCTGACTGCCGATACTGTAGGCATTCCTGCGCCCTGCACAGTCAATAGCGTGTCGGTTTTGCCCAATCCCGCGAGCATGAATGTCAGTAGCACTTTGGGCTTTACCGCTACGGTCAGCAGCACTCCTGCCAACTGTGCCACAGCGGGCGTAACCTGGCTCTCGAGCGATACCAGCGTGGCGGGCATTGCCTCGAGCGGACTGTTGGGTGCAACCGCCACCAGCACCGCCACCCCAGGAACCAGCACCATCACTGCCACCTCGCTGGACAATGCTGCCATTTTGGGAACCAGCACTCTGACCGTGAATGCCTTGCCTACCTGTGTGGTCAATAGCGTGATGGTGAATCCAACAAATGCCACCCTGACCGTGGGGGGTTCTACCACTACTTTGTCTGCCATCGTCAACAGCACCCCCGCAAACTGTAGCACTGCGGTCACTTGGAGCAGCACCGACAACAGCAAAGCCACCGTGGACTCGAGCGGTGTGGTCACTGCTGTTGCTGCCACCTCGCCCACGGTACAAATTACCGCCACCTCGAGCCTGGATAACACCAAATCTGGCTCGAGTGTGATCACGGTCAATGCTGCCAGCGGTACTCCCAATGTGGTGATCAGCCAGTTTTACGGCGGCGGTGGTGCTGCTACCGCTGTCCCTACCTTCAAAAGCGATTACATCGAGCTGCACAACCGTGCTACCACCCCCGTTACCCTGACGGGCTACTCGATTCAGTACGCTTCTACTACAGGTAACTTTTCGGGCAAAATGAATTTGACCCCTGTAACCATTCCTGCCAGTGGCTTTTATCTGATCGAGCTGAGTACCGGAACCGTGGCTCCTGCCCTGTCTCCCGCTGGGGATCAGGTCTTTGGTGCGACCAACTTGATCAATGCCAGTGCTACTGCTGGAAAGATTGCTTTGGTGAACACCCAAACCTTGATTGTGTGTGGAAGTGTGGCGGGCAATTGCTTCCCAAGTGGCGTTCCCCTTGCGGGAATCGTGGACTTTTTGGGTTATGGCAATGCCAACAACTCTGAAGGAACTGTTTTGGGTTTGCTGTCCAATATCACTGCTGCATCTCGCAATGGCAGCGGATGTACCGACACCAATAACAACTCGAGCGACTTCACCATTACAACCCCCGCCCCCCGCAACTCGAGCAGCCCCGTTTCTGCCTGCTAAATTGAGTTTTAGATTGCCTTTTTGAAGAAAACCCCCCAGCACTCGAGGCTGGGGATTTTCTTTTTTTCTCTTTGCGGTTCTCTCATTCCCTCGAGGGGATCAGGTCAGGCTTCAGCTTTAAACTAAAACCATGCGAATTCAGAAAATAACCTTTCTTCTTGGCCTAATTTTTCTAGGTAAAACCAGTGCCAGCACGCTCGAGGGTCAATTTTTTCCTTACATCCAACAGGGGAATCCCAATACAAATTTGGGGGCGGATTTTGGGGTGGCGTGGAAGTCGCTCGAGTGGGGGGAAGAAATGAGTTTGGATCTGGGTGTAAACCTGCGTTCGCTCGAGGGGAACGTGGGGCGGAGTTTGAACGCGGGGCCGTTGGGTTTTGCTCAGGCCGAGTTGCTGGCGCAGTTGGCTTTTCCCAGTGCGGATCATCCGCTGGGGGGTAGGCTGAAGGCGACTTTTTCGGGAACAGTGGCAAGTGTGGCCCTGAATGCCGAGCTGTCGGCTTGGAATGTTTCGCAGGCTCAAATGCACCCGCAAGATGCCTACGCGCTCGAGCCTGAAAATACGGCTCCACAAGGCTTAAAAGCAGCACTTTTTGCCAAGTACCGCCTGACGCGCAATCAAATTATCACCGCTGCGTTGGATGCCTCGAGCGAATCTTTTGCTAGTGCTGCCTATACCAGCATTTCCAAAGAAACCGATTGGCGCTTAGGTGCATGGCTGGGCCAAACCCAACTCGGCGTGGCTCCTGCGCTGGTGGGCGGCATCACCCAGCGCTTTTCTGAAGATTTTACTGCTCAGGCTGATGCGCTGTTGGCCCTGAATGATCAGGGTGTGCAATATGGAATCAAGGGCAGTGGCTCAGTGTTTGGCGTTTTACCCCTCGAGAGTGACCTAAAATTCTATGCCGCCTTTGAGCCGTGGCGCAACACCACTCAAGCCCTACGGCTGGGCCTCGAGACCCGCACCCCGCTCGAGTGGGGCGAGGTGAATCTGGCAAGCAGCGCGGGAAGTGGCTTTTTTTCTTTGGGCCTCAAGGTGGTCTATAACTTGGATGGAGCTGGCTCGAGTGATGCTGGCTCGAGTGAAAATTGATCTACAAATAGAAAAATGGAGATGGATCTATTCAAGTATCCACCTCCATATATTGTGCTGTATTTTACTCGAGGGGTAAATCTCCGTTTAACGAACGCCGCTCGAGGGTGATTTTGGTATTTCCACTAATATTAATCATGCCTTTGGCATATATGGCACCCGTCAAATCAATATCCCCAGCAATAATCATGGGGCCGCCACTCCAGAAAATAGCCTTACCTTTGATGGAATTGCTAAGGATGGATTTCCCTGCAATAAAAGCAACATCGGCAAAAGCGGTGCTTGAGGCAGAAAAGGAACCCACAGTGTTGATCCCGCCTGCACTGGCAATTGTACTGATTCCAAACAGGCTCGAGCCTGCACTTAGGGTAAAGCTGCCCATAGGGTTGAGGGCATAAAGTTTGCTATTCTCTGCGTTCAAAACACCCTTAATTGCAATGCTTCCTGCCACAATCACCGAGTCTTTGAGGGTCAGTGTGCCGTTGAAGGTTACGCTCGAGTTGGCATCCAGAATCAGGCGTTTATTTTTGAGCAACACCCCTTGATTGACTACCAGATTACCCGTAATTACTGCACAATTAGAACTACCAAAGAGCTGATCAAACTGGGCTGGGGTGGCAATGATGCTGGGGACGGTTGAAACAGTGTTGGTGCAAATCCCCGCTGCTTTCGCTGCCAAAGCGGGAACATCTGGGGTAGCTACACTGGGATCATTTGGGGTGAGGGTGGCCCCTGCGAGCAAGGTTTGGGTACGGGTGGCGGTGATGGTTGCACTCGAGGTGATGCCGCCGCCTACCTTGCGGGTGGGTACACTGCCCTCGAGCTTGCCCGTATAGTCTTTGGTGATGCCTAATATCTTGTCTATGTAGTCAACTTTTTCGGAACCCTCGATAATACCTTCGGAGGGAGTATCGATATGATCTAGAGGAGTTGCACCAAAAACACCTACCGAAAAAGGTCCACCAATATTATTAAGACCTAACTCCTTGGCATCAAAGATCATTTCAAATTGATTAACGCCTTTGACCAACTTGATTCGAAGTTTATTGTTGTATAAATAATTGTTTTTAATAGATTTTTCTCCAATTGATTTGAGTTTACCTAAAATATTCCATAATAATAGATCATCAAAATGCACTGCACTATCAATGCTAACCGTAATACCAATTTGATCAAATAGACCATTTCCGTTGGTATCGATGCCTCTATCTGAGATAAATCGCATATCGCCTAAGTAAGAGTGTGCAAAATCCTTAAGACTGTAGGCTCGAGTGTAACCCGCATCCCCAATATTTTGTACGGTGTGATTTCCAATATCGTCATACCGAGCATTTGGTGTTAAAGGAACCCACTGATTCATAAAATGAATAATTTTATAAGGGCCATCTACCCCAATATTATTTCTGATTTCATCTGCTGTCACACTCATGGTTACAGATCTCATATTTGTGTTGAAATGTGTGCGGTCAGAATGAACGCTAGCCATTCGACCATTGGAACCCTGCAAAACTGCGCTCACATATGAGGGACCTTCATGCCAGACTGCCTCGATGGGTACTACGAACATCAAGCGATCAATCAAGCCATCCCTATTGTCATCTTGAGCACTCTCTTCGACAATTTTAGGGGTAATCCAAGAAGTTTTCTTGTACACTACAAACATAGTCGAACCGTTTAACTCGAGCTTTTCGGCTCCTACTAGAGCAGACAATTTGGAAAAAGCCATATAAGAAGTGGGGGGTAGTTCAGGAAGTATCGCCGAGTAGACTCCATCCCCTACTTTTACATCGCCATTCGCTTTATTGCCACCATCGTACAATTTGACCGTAGTGGTATGTTGAGTACCATCTGCCAAGTTGTTCACTATATCTACTGTGGCTTCGGAGGCTAAGGGCAAGCCCGCTGCATTACTAATCAGGGTTATTACAATAGGCTTACCTTCTATCTGCTCATAATTTATATATAGAGTGCTGGAAGGAGGCAAAGGTGCTTCGGGTGTAGGTTTACTATCTGTGGTATATTCCAAAACTGCTAAAGAATTGGGGACTCTGGGTGTAATAGTGCTTAATTCCAAAGTATAAACTCCAGTATCTGGTTGATTGATTGTGATTTGTCTATGAATAGTTCCATTGTCGGCGGTAGTTAAGCTACCCGTACCACCAAAATTTTCAGGATGGTCGATTGGGAATATATCGCCACGTGGTGTCCACAAAATAAGCTTAATATCTGGGTCGGTTCCTAAAACGATGTTGAGGGCATCCATGCCTCTGGGGACGACAATTTTTTGTTTCAGGCTAGGTTGTGCAGCATTCAAACGTAGATACACCGTTTTTACCTCTGGTGACATGGATACTGTGGTAGTTGAATCTTGCAAAGCATTGCTGGCAGCTAGGGCGCTGGTTAGGGCAAGGCAAGCCAAACCAATAGTCCACCAAACTCGTTTGGATTTTCGACCTGTGGAACTGAATATTTTTGCTTTTTTCATAATAAACCTCCTCATTTGCGCCAACTAACGCCGAAAGTACCTGCGGGATCAGCAAGTGCTGCACTTATGATGATTTCTTGGACATCGGTTCGATCAATTACCGCAGTATGGTGGATACCAGTTTTCCTATCAACAACGAATCGAATTCCCGAACCTCCTGCGCTGGTGCGAGAAACCAAAATATCGTTAGACTCAAATACTTGAGTAGTTTGGTTAACGGTATATAAAGTTATTGCCGTGCTATGATCTTCCGTGAGTGTAAGTTTTTGTGTATTGCCCACGTAGTTATAAAGCCTTTGCCATACGTTTAAGCCAAATGTACTTGTCCACTGACCAAAATTTGATATGTTGAGGACATTTAGATTGGGAGGATTAGATGGCGCATCGGTGTTGGTTCCAAATACGGGAACACCAATGGGGTTAGTACCATTAAAAGTGGTAGCTTTATTGGTTGTTAAATCGCATACGTGGTTCTTACTCAACAACTTACCCACGATTTGACCTTGTACAAAAGCATAATTCCAAGGAACAGGCTCTAAAATACGATTAAACTCACCTGGTATTTTGGTTACGTTGTTTTCCTCGAGGGTTTTGAGGATGCCTAAATCTCCAGCGGGTGTACCCAAGTGTGGGGTGTTGATGGTGATTAGGTTTTTGACAATAACGGGTTCTCTAACTATTTGTGAACCTGTAGTTCCGACCTCTACTTGTGGAACGGTATTAAGCTGAAGAATAGCAGCCTTGCCATCCATCCCACCCTTACTATGCCCCACCATTGCAAATTCGCCCGTGCCATAGAGTCTGGCAATTCTTTGCAACTCGGTGACAATTTTTGCCGAATTGATTGTAGTTGAGGTAAATTGTTCTATATCGCACAGCGCTGGATCTCTCATTGCATTTTTATTAAAATCGTCATAGGGCATGGTAATCGAGTTATCTGAAACCACACCTCTTGTCGTCATTTTGCTTTTAAAACTATTCCAAACTTCCCCACCCGATAAAATTCCGTGTACAAAAACAACAACGGGGCCAGCATCAAATGTAATTTTGGCCCAATCAATTTTTATTGCCCAGCCACTGCACCCATTCGTGTTCACATCTATCCGAAACGAATTATTTGCTGTATCACCTATATTTATTGGAACTTTCAGATTTTGAATGGGAATACTGATCCCTTTTACAGTCCAATAATCATTAGAGTCTAGTGTGGGTATATCAGAGATTGATCCCAAGCTATGACCATTCAAAAATAATTTATCCACACCTGTGCAAGAGAGTGCGGCTGGGTCTGTGGTGTGGATTGTGAATTTTAATAGTGCTTTTTCAGAAAGAGTGCCTGCCAGAATCGATCTGTAATCACCGACATAACGTCTAATCGGAATATTGACATCGAGTCCACCACTGATTTCAGTATCTAATCCGGGTCCAACATCTGTTGCTATCTTTTTACTACTTACAGGGTTGAAATCATAACGACCTGATGAACCACTACCATTACCACCACCGCCATCGCACAAATGACTACAACCTCGTAAGGTGACGTTGCTTTCAGATGTAACCGCATCTGCACTGGAAGTAGGCCACTCGAGCCATCCTGTCGGGTTGGTTGCGGTGTCGGCTCTAGAATCCACCACTCCCGAACTCGAGCCTGAATCAACCCCTCGAGGCTGCAACCCTAAATTACAACCACTGAGCAGTGACACTGTTAGAGCAGCGACGAGCAGCGACGAGCAGCGACCTCGAGCCTTGGAACGGTACTTCAATATTTTTAGTCATCCTACTCCTCAAAAAACAAGATCTTGGTATCTGATTGGCCTTGTATTTTGTACTTAGATAGGTCTCGAGCCT
>JANYFS010000228.1 GCA_025359705.1 Deinococcales bacterium
CCCTGACCACTAACTCTATCGGCACAATGATCGACTCGATTTCTTCTCCATGATACTTGGCAAGCAACAGCTCGAGACCCTTGATACCTAGAGTTTCTTTATTAATTCGCACAGTGGAGAGGGGGGGCTGGAGGTATGCAGCGCTGGCAATATCGTCAAATCCCACGATGGCGATATCTTCAGGGATCCGCAGACCCTGTTCCAAACACCTTTGCATCACCACCGCCGCAGTTTCATCGTTGTAGGCAAATACCGCGTCGGGTGGTTCACTCAGTTTAAACAGCTTGTGTAGCGCTACCCGCGCACCGTCAGCCAACTCGAGGGGTTCACGGTAGATCTCGAGGTCAGCCCGATGAACAAGGTGTGCGTCTGCCAATGCTTGGCGGTATCCTCGCAAGCGTTCCTTGATGGAAGGATGTTGGGGTGGCCCCGAAATAAAAGCGATACGGCGACAGCCCGCTTGAATCAGGTGACTGACTGCTTGCCAAGCCCCCCTAAAGTTATCCCCATTAACGCTGGTCAAATCACCATAAACATGATCGACCAGTACCAAAATTTTTTCACTGGCGATGACTTTTTCGATAATTTCAGGCTCGAAATAACCCACCATCAAAAGCGCGTCCACCTGGTGATAAGCGATCAATTCGGCAATATCGTCATTTGGTGAAATACTGGCATAGCTCATTACCAACTGGCGTTGACGGCAGGCCATCTCGATTCCATGAACCACAGGCGCATAGAACAAATTGGTGGCTAAAGCATTTAGGCCGCGTTGGATCAGGACTCCAATCCGCTCGAGCTGAGGTTGGCGAAGATTGTTGGTGTCGTAGCCAAGCTGCTCGGCAGCGGCCAGTACCCGCTGGCGGGTTTCGGTGGATACTCCAGTGGTATTTTTCAGCGCTCGAGAAACACTACCTACCGACACTCCAGCACGCTGGGCAATATCGGTTAAACCTATTCGGGATTCGGAGGGGCGCAAGTTTTGACGGTCATACCCCAATTCCGCAGCCACCTCGAGGACGCGAGCGCGGATCTCTTCCGAGATTCCCAACTGTTGATTCAAGGCTTTGGATACCGTTCCCACCGAAACACCCGCCCGTTTTGCTACTTCACGAACTGTGGGTTTGGGATCTGTAGGGGGTTGGCTCATGGCTCGAGTATACGACCCATTGCCAATTCGGGGTTTCGGGGTCTGTCGTTTTTTGGCACTCGAGCGCTGAATGGATCAGCGGATCGTCCCACACCTAGACATTCCGATCTCGATCCCCTAAAATGTTTTTTACTATAAAACAAGATCGCGGAGCAAAACAGATCTTGCACGCTTTCTGATAGTTCCTCGAGTTGTGCTTGTCGCAGACTCGAGCGGGAGACCATTCCACAGCGAAAACCAGCACAACACAAAAATGAAACGTTTCGGTTCTATGTGTAGCGTTTTACCACACCAATTCGAGGGTTTAGGCTTGGCCTCGTCTTACGCAAAAAGCCTGCCGAACTGCTCGAATGTATTTCAAGTATTTAAGCAAACCACACCTCAAACCTTTTTAAAACCCCACATCACCACATTCCTTTTTAGTTCAAAGGGGTACCCCAAAACATTGTTTAGTCTCGGGTCACTTTAAAAATAAGCATTTTGAAAAGATTATGAAAGTTTCTATCTAACTTAAAAGTTGCTGCTAACTGATCTGTAAGCTGGTTGATTTTTGCTAGCGCAGCATTCACCGCTGCCCAATTGCATTTCAATTTGCATGTGGGTCGTGTACTAGAGGAGGATTTCCTATGAATCAGCTTGTTCTTAAACATCTCGTATCTTTAGCCAGTCACGCACCCTTCATAGCTCACCAAGATTCCCAATGACTTGGGTTTTGGGGGTGGATGGGGGTGGTACCAAAACCACGGTAGCGATCATGGATCAGCGGGGTGAGGTATTAGGTACTGCCACGGCTGGCTCGAGCAACTTCGATGACCACGGGGTGGAACGGGCTACCCGTAACCTTCAGCAGGCCGTCGATCAAGCCCGTCTTTTAGCCAAGATGGAGGATCAACCCTTCGATTCCGTCTTTCTAGGATTGGGTGGAGTCACCTCACCCAAGGCTCGAGAGATTGCCAAAAGCATTGCTATGACCTTACCCCTAACTCCCCAAGCCCAAATTGGGGTGGATGATGATGCTCGAGTGGCCTTGGCGGGTGGGTTGATGGATCAACCTGGTCTGGCACTGATCGCGGGTACCGGTTCGGTCTGTATCGGACTCAATCAGAGCCATCACATCGCTCGAGCGGGGGGGTGGGGGGCCATGTTTGACGACTTGGGCAGTGGTCATTGGTTGGGTCTGGCAGTTTTGCGGGCGGCGGTCTCGGCCTTTGATGGTCGAGCTGAACCCACCGTGCTGCTCGAGCAAGTCCAAAGCACACTGGGTCTGGAAGACATGACCGAAATGCTGCACCGATTGTATGTCGATGGGCTTTCCCGCTCAGAGATTGCAGCGATGGCTAGGGTGGCCCTGAGTGCTGCCGAAAGTGGAGATGGGGTGGCCCTTAAGATCCTCGAACAAGCCGCCGTTCACTTGGTCGAAATGGTGGTAGCTGTGGCTACCCGACTGGAGATGCTGACCGCTCCTTATCCCATCACCATGATTGGCGGCTTATGGAATTCAGTGTTGTTTAAAACCGCTTTTACCACCCGCTTAGCCGCCCTTCTTCCCCAAATCAAAGTGGTTTCACCCAGTCACCCACCCGAAATTGGAGCCTGTTCCTTGGCCCTGAAAGCCTTGGGACTGGTGCCGCCCTCAAGCCAAACTAGTGCGCTGATTGCACCCAAAAGTGAATCCCAATCTCGAGCCCCATTCCAAACTCGAGTCCACACCCCATTCCACACTCGAGTCCACGCCATTCCAGAACTTTTACAAATCCAAACCCAATACCAGCATCGGGTTTGGGGGGGTCACCTGCTCAAACCTTCCCTCGAGCAACCCATGGGTGAAGCCTGGTTGGTCTACCAGCACAATATCATCTCCAGCGGTACCTTTGCGGGCCAAACCCTCGAGCAGGTTTGCCAAAGCCAAGGGGTGGATCTCTTGGGCGCTCGAGTGGTTGAACAAACGGGTTTACGATTTCCAATCTTGATCAAGATTTTGGATTGTGCAGATTGGCTTTCCATTCAGGTGCATCCCAACGATACCCAAGCTTTGGCACTCGAGGGTGCAGGTCAATTTGGTAAAACGGAAGCATGGCAGGTATTGGCGGCTCAGCCCCAGGCCGAATTGATTGCAGGAGTCCAGCCAGATACCACCGTAGAACAACTCGAGCGAGCCATTCGAGAAGGTACCATCCTGGAGCGGTCACAAAAGCATCATGTCGAGGCAGGGGACACCGTGATGATGCCAGCAGGAACCCTCCATGCTCTTGGCCCAGGTTTGCTGATCTACGAAGTCCAACAAACTTCAGACATCACTTATCGGGTTTGGGACTGGGATCGTCCGAGTAACGCTGGACGTTCCCTTCACCTCGAGCAGAGTATCGCAGTCACCAATCCCCTGCTTCAAGGAGAGATCAACCGAAACAAAAGCCTCGAGTCAACGGGCATCGAAACTCGAGCGCAGTGTATTTATTTCACCCTCGAGCAGATTCAAGCTACCGATCAACCATTAGAACTCGACACCCAACATGTCAGCTTTCACACCATCACCATCACCCAAGGCCGAGCAGTAGTGATCGTTGGGCAATCTCGAGCCGAGTTGGGGTTGTTTGAAACGGTGATCGTGCCTGCCAATGCGGGAAAATACCAGATTCAGCCGCTCGAGGCTTTTACTGCGCTGCGGTGTTCAGTTTGAGATTAGCGCCACACAGGTAAAAACGAACTCAAAACCGCCTCGAGATAGGTGATAAGCTACGTACAGCAGATGGCTCGAGCGGTATGGTTCTTTCTGTTGTAAATGTGGTTCAGGCTCGAGTTATGTTCAACCTCGAGGTCGCTGGGAATCATGATTTCTTTGTTGGTGAGG
>JANYFS010000240.1 GCA_025359705.1 Deinococcales bacterium
ATTTGGGACATTCCAATATCAATACCACCAGCATCTATGCTAAATTGGTAGACGATGAACTAAAATCGGCAGTGCGAGATATGTAAGTCTTTATGTAACTACACTCAATATGGCAGAATATGCGTGTTTTTCGTACTAATAGTTATATTCAATGATAAACAAAGTTGGCTGTACCCTATTAACCTCAAGATTTATCTGTTTCCCATTATGAAAAGTTAAATCCTTAAAACTCCACGCAGGAAAATGCTCGAGATGAGTTCGGGGCTGGTGGGCGGGGGCAGATGCTCTAGGGTATGTGGGACAAAGGCTTGCTTGATGCTGGGTTCAAAAACCAAGGTTGCCAGCAAACCCGCGTACTCGAGGGGATCGGCGGGGTGGATCAGATTTTGTTGCAAGCCCAGCTCAAAAACCCCCGCTACCGCATATAAAAAAGGTTTCAGCGAAAAATCCACATTCAGGTCGCTGGAAAAGCTCGAGGCCAACAGCACTCTAAAGAAGCCTTGGTTTTGGGTTTGGTACTCGAGCGTTACTTTGACCACCGCGCACAATTGCGCTTCAAAATCAGTCTCCAGCGACAAAGCGGCTTTGACCTGCGCGGCTAGCTCGAGCAATTTGTATTCGCGCAGGGCCACCACGAGGGTACTTTTATCTTTGAAATGTTTGTACAATCCAGCGCGAGTCAGCAAGGCTTTTTCGGCTATTTTATCCATCGAGGCGTGATTATAGCCATCTTCGGAAAGCACCCACAAAGCCGCCTCGAGGATTTCGGTTTTGCGCTTATCCGAGCGGCGCTGACGTAAAGTGAGTTCCACCAGAGGTTTTAAATGGGGTTCTAAAGGGGGTTGGTTCATAGGCTCTACATTCTACCTCGAGCGAACTGTTTCACCCTCGAGCGGTTTTTGTATTCAAGACCACAGGATTTTCGATATATCCGTTTTCGATGTACCACGCGAGACTATCGCGCAAAGTTTCCTCGATGGGACGGAAACGTACTCCCAGTTCCCGCTCGGCTTTGACACTCGAGAGCAGATGTTGAGCCAAAAGCAGTTTGATGCCGTCGTAAGGCATGGTGGGGGTTTTCTTTCGCAAACCCGAAACAAAAGTATCCATGCGTGCCAAAATCAGTGCGGCCCAATTGGGTAGCACACGAGTGGGAGATGTGACCCCACTGACCCGCTCGAGGGTGCTAAACAGCTCGGTAAATTTAATCATGCGCCCTGCCACAATGTATTTTTCGCCATTTTTTCCTTGCTCAACTGCCGCAATCATGGCACTTGCCACATCCCGAGCGTCCACAGTGCAATTGCCCGCATTGATGCTGCCAGGAATTTTGCGCCTTACAAAATTCAAGATCAATTGACCTGCCGCAGTGGGGGCCGCGTCGCGGGGAGCGATCATCCAGCCAGGCAAAATAGAGACCAGTTTGATGGCTCGAGGGGCGGCTTTTAACCATTTGGCAATGGCAATGTCTCCTTCCACTTTGCTTTTGAAGTACAAATTTTGGGTGTTGATCGCAATTGGGGTGGTTTCGTCGGTGCTGGAATGGTCTGCGGGAATGCTGATTGAACCGCTCGAGGAGACATGGATAAAACTCGTGACCCCGCGCTGTTCGGCGGCAGCAATCAGCTCGAGAGTAGCATCGATATTGATCCGTTTGAGGGTGGCCCAGTGATCCCCCGCCGAATAGTATTCGCGGAAGTAGGCGGCGGTATGAAACACCGTATCGATCCCCTCGAGGGCGTGGGTAAAGCCCGCCACGTTTTCCATATCGCCTTCGACAATCTCGAGCGCCAGATTGCCAAACAGCTTTTGAGCTTTACTTTTGGAGCGCACCAGAGCAACCACTTCCCAACCCTGCTCGAGCAAATCCCGTACCAGATTGTGTCCCAACATGCCTGTACTACCCGTGACCAATGCTTTCATGGTGACTCCTTGCCGCACTGAAAAGGGATTGGCCTTGGTTTGGGCTTGAATCAGTGCGTAAATTTAGTATACTTAGTGTATACTAAATTAGCCGAATGTCAATAGCTCTTGTGGTGAAATTTGGGGTTAATGCGAAAAAATTTAAACCCTCCAGCTCGAGGGTGCGGTATGCTAGAGATGTTAAATTGTGGTACATCAAAGCAACATACCAAAGCGGGTTCGGGTTGGGGTTTTAGGCTCGAGGGAGAGACACATGAAATATGCTTTTTGTTGGATTCTAGCGCTAGGAAGCCTTGCTGCGGCCCAAACTGCCACCCCAACTCCAGGTAATGCGCCCACCATTCCTTTGCTCGAGGCGGGGGCCACCATCGGGGTGTACGGCATGACCTACACCAAACTTCGCAACCTGCCAGGGCTGCTCACCGATGGTGGCATGAGCAAAACCCGCTCTTGGACCGTGACACGCGGTGATAATAAAGTTGTGTTCGTCGCCGACAGTTTTTCGGCAATGCTAAACGGTAAAAAAGTCTATTTGTCGCGCCCAATTGTGGTTTTGCGCGGTGAACCTTACATTGTTGCGGCGGATTTGGATAAAGCCTTTACCCCACCGCCCGCTCCAGTTGCACCCGCTGCTACACCCGCCACATCCTCAACACCTGCCAGCAAATAAAGTCTGGTGTGAAGTAAAAAATCCCTCGAGCATGAGGGATTTTTGCGTTGATGTTGTTTTTGAGTTGTTTTTGAGTTGCGTATCAGGCTTGAACCATCACTTGCGGTATACCTTTTTTTGCGCCCTCGAGTACCGAATCGAGCAAATATCCTTGTGCCAACGCTTGGTATTCGGCAACTTGGGCCACTTGCCATACCAAATCGCGCCCTAGCTCTTCCGCCAAAATAGCCGCCACTCGAGGGGCCATTTCGATACTGGCCCTTGCGTTCAGCAGCAAGGCTCGCAAGCGGCGGCTCAGTACATCCTCCACGGTGCGGGCTTGCTCTTCTTGCGCGGCCCAGCGCACTTCGGCTTCGGTGTAGGGCAAGTCGGGGTGCAGCAGGGTTTTGGCTCCCTCGAGGGTGCGAATATGGAAGGCATCGCTGCCATAGGCGCTCCAGTGGTTGCTCATGGCTTCTTTGGCCCAGCCGTGCAGCCGCAAGGTGGAGGTGATACTGGGTTTGTCGGGCAATCCTGCTTGGGGTGCAGCGCGGTTGACCGTATCCGAACCCATGCGGCGGTAACTGGTCCATTTGCCACCGGTCAGGGTGATTAGGCCCGCATCCGAAACCCGAATCACATGATCCCTCGAGAGTGCTTTGGTGTCGGTTCCTTCGGCAGCCTTGACCAAGGGGCGCAGGCCCACATACACGCTTTGTACGTCCGCCCTGGTGGGGGCGGGGTTCATGTATTGTGCGGCAGTTTTGAGGATAAATTCGATTTCTTCGGGCAAGGCTTTCGGCTCGAGGCTGACCTCTGGGACGGGGGTATCGGTAGTTCCAATCACCACATGATCTTGCCAAGGTACCGCAAACAACACCCGCCCGTCGTCGGTGCGTGGAACCATAATTGCGCTGTCTCCAGGCAAGAATTTACGGTCTACTACCACATGTACCCCTTGGCTGGGCGACAGCATATTTTTGGCCCCAGAGTCGTCCATGCGCCGCACCGAATCCACAAAAACACCTGTGGCATTGACCACTACTTTTGCCGAAACCGTGTATTCTTTGCCCGTTTCGCTGTCGCGCAGGGTTGCCCCCGAAACCTTGCCAGCCGCGTTTTTGTGCAGGGCCACCACGGGCGCGTGGTTCAGAGCTACTCCGCCCAGATCTTCCAAGGTTCGCATCAGGGTAATCGCCAGTCTCGAGTCGTTAAATTGGGCATCAAAGTAGAGAATTCCGCCTTTCAAACCTTCTTTTTTGAGGGTAGGAGTGCGCTCGAGGGCTTCTTTGACTCCCACATAGCGGCTATTTCGCAAATTCAGTTTGCCTGCTAGCACGTCATAGACTTTCAGACCAATGCCATAAAAAGGAACCGCCCACCACTTATAGGCCGCAATTAAAAAGCCCAGCTCACGCACCAAGTGCGGGGCGTTTTGCCGCATCAGACCGCGTTCGTGTAGGGTTTCACGCACCAGGGAAATATTGCCCTGAGCTAAATACCGCACCCCCCCGTGAACCAATTTGGTAGAGCGGCTGGAGGTTCCTTTGGCATAATCGTGGGCCTCGATCAACAAGGTGCGGTAGCCGCGACTTGCCGCCTCCACTGCGGTTCCCAAGCCACTGGCTCCACCGCCAATCACCAGCACATCCCAGCTTGGGGAATCCGAGACCGATTTGATAATATCTGCACGTTTCATGGTTACTTCCTTTGTGGTGGCGGTGAGGGGTGGTTTTGGGGTAGAAACAGGTATAGCAATACCTTCAAGAATATGTTTTGTGAGATTACATCATCTCTAAAAACCTTTGAACAATTGTTCTTTATATTTGAACATATGTTCAATCGAGCCACTAGGGACTTTTGACCCGCTCGAGTCAACCCTCGAGCCAAATAAGGTTTTTATTCGTGGGGAATCCAATCCATGCTGCGCTGCACCGCGCGTTTCCAGGTGTGTATCCGCTCGAGGCGTTGTGCGGCTTCCATGTGGGGTTCAAAGCGGCGGCCCACCTGCCACAGCTCGGAAATTTCGGCTTGATCGTTCCAAAAACCCACTGCCAAACCCGCCAAATATGCTGCGCCCAGCGCGGTGGTTTCGGTAATCTTGGGCCGAATCACAGGAACCCCCAAAATATCGGCTTGAAACTGCATCATGGCATCGTTGGTGCTGCCGCCCCCATCCACCCTTAGTTCTTGAAGCTGGGTTCCCCCTCGAGCGGTATCTTGTTGCATGGCCCCCAGCAGCTCGGCACTTTGAAAAGCCACACTCTCGAGCGCGGCCCGTGCAATGTGGGCCGCCGTGGTTCCTCGAGTCATGCCCACGATGGTTCCGCGTGCATAAGGGTCCCAATACGGCGCACCCAAACCTACAAAAGCGGGAACCAAAATGACACCCCCGCTGTTTTCCACCCTCGAGGCCAGTTCTTCCACTTCATTGCTCGAGCGAATGATGCCCAGCCCATCGCGCAGCCACTGCACCACTGCGCCCGCCACA
>JANYFS010000273.1 GCA_025359705.1 Deinococcales bacterium
CCAATGTGCATGATGAGGTGAGTAATATCCATTTTTTAAACAGTGAATCCTCGAGGCCCGTACAACCTGGGGAGTGGTGGTACTTTGGAAATATATCCTCACCCTCGAGCGAAGTAAGCAAGGTGGACGAATACCTACCCAGTTTTGATGGCTATCCAGATACCCTCTCAAGTTGCCCTTAAATCTTAAATCCCCCCTCGAGTATGTTGGATTTCAAATTCCCCCTCGAGGGGATTTTTTTTGGATTTTCTGGGCCTCGAGTTACCGTAACACCCCGCCCCAAACTCGAGGGTGTTACTTTCTGTACATATGCCCCTTTTTCCCTCGAGTGAGGGTGTTAAAATACCCCCCATGACCCAAACCCTCACCCCCCCCCAAACTCGAGATGTGATCTTTGGCCTTATTCAGCAAGAACTCGAGCGGCAAACTTACGGCCTCGAGCTGATTGCTTCCGAAAACTTCTGCTCGAGCGCGGTGCGCGAAGCCCAAGGCAGTGTGCTGACCAATAAATACGCCGAGGGCTACCCTGGCAAGCGGTGGTATGGTGGCTGCGAAGTGGTCGATCAGGTGGAGCAAATCGCCATAGACCGTGCTAAAGAATTGTTTGGGGCAGCCTACGCCAATGTGCAGCCGCACAGTGGCTCGAGCGCGAATTTGGCGGTTTACAATGCGCTGCTGAAGGTGGGGGATACCGTTTTGGGAATGAATTTGGCCCACGGTGGACACTTGACCCACGGCTCACCCGTGAATTTCTCGGGCCTGAGCTATAACATGGTCACGTATTCGGTTGATCCCGTGACCCTGCTGATCGACATGGCAGAAGTGCGCCGTATGGCCCTCGAGCATCAGCCCAAAATGATTATTGCGGGGGCCAGTGCCTACAGCCGCGTGATCGACTTTGCCGCCTTTCGTGCCATTGCTGACGAAGTGGGCGCGTATTTGTTTGCCGACATCGCCCACATTGCGGGCTTGGTCGCCACGGGCGCACACCCCAGCCCCGTGCCACACGCCCATGTGGTGGCAACCACCACCCACAAAACCTTGCGTGGCCCACGCGGGGGCTTGATCCTCTCGAACGACCTCGAGATTGGAAAATTGATTGACCGCGCGGTCTTTCCTGGCTACCAAGGCGGCCCGCTCGAGCATGTGATTGCTGCTAAAGCAGTGGCCTTTGCCGAAGCCCTGCTCCCCGAATTCACCGAATACAGCAACCAAATCATCGCCAACTCGAGGGCATTGTGTGCGGCGATGCTCGAGCGAGGCTACCAAATCATTTCGGGTGGAACCGACAACCATTTGTTTGTACTCGACTTGCGCCCCACCCCGCTCAAGGGCAAAGGCGAACGCGCTTCCAAGCTGCTGGATTCGGCGCACATCACCATTTCCAAATCGACCCTGCCCTACGACGATATTCCTGAGGGCAAAATCATTAACAACGGGATTCGCATTGGAACCCCCGCCCTAACCACCCGTGGCATGAAAGAAACCGAAATGCTAAAAGTTGCCGAGTTTATTGACCGCGTGCTGCAAGGTGAAGACCCTGCGGTGGTGGGTGAAGAAGTCAAGGCATTTGCAAGTCAGTATCCGCTTCCTTAGAACAGTTATTCGTTATATTTTGGACATACGCTCTGATTTGCATTTGAATAAATAAAGCTCGAGCATGTTATTTAAAATATGCTCGAGCTTTATATTTTTGAAGGGTTAAAATAGCATAAGGGTTAAAACATCATAGAGATTGCTACGCTTTGAGCAACGATTCTGTGATCTTGACCCAAAATCTTAATGTAAAATCTTAATGTAAAATCTTAATGCACCAGCTCGAGGTCAGCCAGTTCATTTACGGGCAAGCCCCATGTATTCATAGCGGCAATGAAGGGATCGGGATTAAATTCCTCGACATTGTAGACACCTGCTTTCATCCAAGTTCCCTCGAGCATCAGCATGGCCCCGATCATGGCGGGAACGCCTGTGGTGTAGCTGACCCCTTGGGCTTGTACCTCGCGGTAACATTCGGCGTGGTCGCAAACGTTATAGACAAAATGCACCACTTCTTTGCCATCTTTGATGCCCTTGGCCTGCACTCCAATGCAGGTTTTGCCTGTGTAATTTTCGGCAAGCGATTCGGGGGCGGGCAGTACCGCTTTCAAAAACTCGAGGGGAATAATTTGCTGGCCCTGAAAATTCACGGGGGTGATGGCAGTCATGCCCACCGCCTCGAGAACCGAAAGGTGCTTGATGTAGGCTTCGCCAAAGGTCATCCAAAAACGGGCGCGTTTAATGCTGGGGAAGTTGATGACTAGGCTCTCGAGTTCTTCGTGGTACAGCACAAAACTCTTGCGGGTTTGCACTTTGGGGTAATAGATGTCTTGAGCAATCTCGAGGGGGGCGGTTTCGACCCACATACCGTTTTCCCAATAGCGCCCATTGGCAGTGATTTCACGGATGTTGATTTCAGGATTGAAATTGGTGGCAAAAGCCTTGCCGTGGTCGCCGTTGTTGCAGTCTACGATGTCCAGGAAATGGATTTCATCGAAGTAGTGCTTGGCATGGTAGGCGGTGAACACATTGGTCGCGCCTGGGTCGAAGCCGCAGCCCAGCAAGGCCATCAAACCCGCTGCCTCGAAGCGCTGGCGGTAGGCCCACTGCCAGGAATACTCGAACTTGGCAACATCTTTGGGTTCGTAGTTGGCGGTATCTAGGTAATGTACTCCCGTCTCGAGGCAGGCATCCATGATGGTCAGGTCTTGGTAGGGCAAGGCCACATTGATCACCAAAACCGGATTGTACTGCTTGATCAGGGCCACCAATTCGGGAACATTGTCCGCGTCCACTTTGGCAGTGGTCACTACCGTTTTGCTGTTGGGATTATGGGTTTTGATGTCTGCGGCAATTTTGTCGCACTTGGCAACCGTGCGGCTTGCCAAACAGATTTCGCTGAAGACACCATCGTTTTGGGCGCACTTTTTCGCCACCACATTGCCCACCCCACCTGCACCAATAATTAACACTCGAGCCATTTGAAACCTCCTAAGAATTCGCTGAAATACGCACCCTAGCAAATTTTACAGAAGCAAAATTTACGGGTCGTTTTGCCTCAGTCTAAAACATTTTGGTGATGGGATTTCCCCACACCCCTCGAGTCAATCTCGAGCCACGCCACACCGCCATCTCAGACACGAATATACACCCCAATCTGCAACCTAGACCTCACATGACTTGAGTCCGATCATGTAAACTTAACCCTCTCGAGCGGGGTAGATCACCCGTAAATTGGCGCAATCAGGCTCGAGGTTAAATCCTCAAACATCCCCAAACATCCCCAAACCTTGGAGTTAAAAAAACCGCTTATGCAAGATTACTACGAACTATTGGGCGTTTCTAAGAGCGCTTCCCCCGAAGACATCAAGTCGGCTTATCGCAAACTGGCCCTCAAATACCACCCTGACCGCAACAAAGAAGAGGGGGCCAGCGAAAAGTTTGCCTCGATCAACAATGCCTATGCCGCGCTGAGTGATCCCGAAAAACGCGCCCACTATGACCGCTTTGGTTCCGAACCCAGCAGCCAAGGAATGCCAGGTACGGGCGACATGGGCGGGGCCGATCCCTTCGATTTGTTTGAGCAGTTGTTTGGTGGAAACCGCCGTGGTGGGGGCAATCCCAATGCCAAGCCCAGGGGCGAAGACTTGCAGGTGGAGGCCGAAATCAGTCTCGAGCAAGCCCGCGAAGGGGCCGAAATCGAACTCGAGGTAGACCGACTGGTGGGCTGCACCCACTGTAACGGCTCGAGGAGCGAACCAGGTGGCAAACCTGCGGTGCGCTGTACTTCTTGCAATGGGGCGGGGCGGGTGCAGTACCAACAGCGCACCATTTTGGGTAATTTTGTGACCGAGCAAGCCTGCCCCACCTGCAAAGGCGAAGGTCAATTGCTGGTGGAACCCTGCACCAAATGTAAAGGTCGGGGCCGTACCCTCAGCAGTGACAAGGTTTCGGTTAAGTTGCCCAAAGGTATCGATGAGGGCTACCGCATTCGGGTCAGTGGTCAGGGCAACACTGGCCCAGGCGGGGTCGGCGACCTGTATGTGCATATCAACCTGAAAAAGCACCCCAGCCTAACCCGCGAAGAACACGATCTGCATTACACCGCCAAAATCGGCATTGCCCAGGCCATTTTGGGCGGCTCGCTCGAGGTTCCCAGTTTGGACGGCCCCAAACCGATTGAGATTCGCTCGGGAACCCAGCACGGCGACACCCTGCGCCTGCGTGGGCAAGGAATGCCCCGTTTGCAGGCCAGTGGCACAGGGGATTTGATTGTCACCTTCAAAGTCGACGTTCCCAACGCCAAAAACCTATCCAAAGAAGCCAGAGACTACCTCGAGGGCTACGCCAAAGTGATGGGCGAAAACACCTCGAGCAGCCACCAGCCTGGGTTTTTTGAGCGTCTAGGGAAAGTGATCAAAGGGGAGTAACGCTCGAGGGTAAAGCGCTCAATTACACCAGGCAATATGTCCTCCAATTTTGGTTATGCTGTTAGGGCAACCTTTTTGGAGGGCATTACCTTGAACAGTCGATACAATCCACTGATGGTCTTTTCGGGCCAAAGCAATATCCATCTGGCTCAGGAGATCTGTGATCACTTGGGCATTCCGCTGGGCAAGAGCGAGACCCAGAAATTCAGCAACGATAACCTGATGGTGCGTTACAACGAATCTTTGCGGGAGGGTGATATTTATATCGTCCAGTCGCTCTCGAGTCCTGCTTCGGACAATTTGCTCGAGCTGCTTTTGCTGATTGATGCAGCCAAAACCTCTTCTGCCGCACGGGTGACAGCGGTGATTCCGTATTATTCTTACGCCCGTTCCGACAAAAAAGACGAACCGCGCATTCCCATTGCGGGCCGCTTGGTGGCAGATTTGCTGCAAACCGCAGGCGCAGACCGCATCCTAACCATGACTTTGCACAGCCCACAGGTTCACGGATTTTTTAAAGTTCCTGTGGATCATTTGTCTGCCGAAATCACCATTGCCAACCATTTGCTTGCCAGCATCTCCGATGCCAGCGAGGGCGTGGTTTTGGCTCCCGATGCAGGTGATATGAAGCGGGCTTCTGCACTGGCACGGCGTTTGAATAGCAATTTGGCCTTTATCGACAAACGCCGCGTATCCGACACCCAAGTGGAGGCCCGCAGCTTGGTCGGCGATGTGCGAGACCGCAAAGTCTTCATTGTGGACGATGAAATCAGTACCGCTGGCTCGATTGTGCAAGCGGTGAGCGCAGCCAAACATGCGGGAGCCAGAGAAATTTATGTGGCTTGTACCCACGGGGTCTATGTGGGGCCAGCCCTCGAGCGGATTAAGGGTTTAGACGCGGTGGAAGTGGTTTCCACCAACACCGTAGAAGTTCCCGAATGGAAAATGGCCCAAGCCCGCAAGCTCAAGGTCTTGACCGTGGCTCCACTGTTTGGGGAAGCCATTCAGCGCATTCATACCGGTAAATCGGTTTCGGTCTTGTTTGAATAAAAATCTTATGACCCCAATCCTTCTCGCTCGAGCCAGTTTAATCATCCTTGCCCTTCTGGGTATTTTGCTGGTGTTGCAGGCACTAAAAATTGTGCTGGTTCCCGTGTGGATGGTGGTCGGGCTACTTTTGCTCAGGCTGGCCTCGAGGCTATACAGCGCCTACCTGACCCACACCCTGCGCTCGAGCCTGGGGGAAGCCATCGTCACAGGGGTGGTCTGTGTGCTGCTGCTCAACCCCCGCCTTCTGGGTTGATCGGGTGCAGGGGTGTGGGCAAAGAAACCCCACCGCGCAACTTCAACAGCTCGAGCCGAACCGAGATCATCCGCTCTCCTTTTTTCAGGGAGAGCGTTTGTGTTTTGGGATTCCACAGCCCACTGACTCCAGGCAGCTCGAGGAAATCGCCCAGTGAAGCGTACATTTTCCCCCCACCCACCTCGAGATAGGCCCGAACCCAGCCCGAATCATTTTTGTTACCTGCAAGCTCGAGGCGAAGTCGCCCATTCAGGGCTTCTTTTTGCACATATCCTAAGGTTTTGTACAGCGGCTCGAGGGGTAAATACAGCGTGCCATCGCGCACTTGGGCTTTTTCTCCCAGACCCGCAAAGCTGACGGGGGCAATTTTACTGGGAACCGTTGGTAGGGGTTTGACGGGCGTGGTGGGACTCGAGGGCGGGGGAACGGGTTTGGTGGGCGGTGTGACGGGCGGAGTTGTAGGACTCGAGGAGGGAACCACTGGAACTACTGGGGTTGTAGGCATCGTGGGACTCGAAGGAGGCGGGGTTATGGCTGTGATCGGTGTTGTTGGAGTTGTGGGCGCAACTGCCACAATCACAGGCAAATCCTTCACTTTTCCCGTACTGGCATCCAAACGCGGTTTCAAACGGCTCAGCTCGAAGGCAGTAAGGCTGCGCCCACCCCCCGACGGAAGATTGCGAAAATAACTCCAGACCCCTTGCCCAATGGGGGGTTCACCTTTGAAGGCTTTGATGATGCCGTCCACTGCACCCACATACAAATTGCCCGCTGCCGAGACGGTAACGCTGGTATCCAGTTTGGCAAAACCCTCGAGCTGCCAATTGACCTTGCCCAACGGCGAAAGTGCGAACAATTTGCCTGCATAGCTTCCCAGCACAATATCCCCATTCTCGAGCTGAACAGCGGGGGCGGCTAGGCTCGAGCCAAGATCGGTTTTCCAAGCCAGTTGGCCCGTGCGATCAAAGGCATACAGCGATTTATCGAACGAACCCACCACAATCAAACCCTCGGCAGTGATGATTGGGGAAGCATTGATAAAACCGCCCGTGGCATAGCTCCATTTCAGCTCGCCCGCGCTGGAGAGGGCATAGAGCTTTTTATCGCTCGAGCCAATGTAGATGGTGCCGTCCAAGTCTAGGGCCGCGCTCGAGAATAAAGTGGAACCCGCTTGAAAACTCCATTTAAGTTTTCCGCTCGAGTCCAGCGCGTACAATTTTCCATCTTGGCAACCAAAATAAATGTCTCCCGCGCTCGAGACCACGGGGCTGGAAAATACCCCACTCCCCGCCTGAAATGCCCAACGCTGCTTGCCGTCTGATCCCCAAGCGGTCACTTTTCCTTTGGCGCTGGCGGTGATCACCCCTTCATCCTCGAGCAAAGCAGGAGAGGCGAATAAATCCGCATCCAAACGGGTTTTCCAGATCAATTTCCCTTGGCTCGAGAGGGCGTACAGGGTGTCGTCGTAGGCCACCGCATAGATCCGCCCCGAAGGAGCCACCACTGGCCCCGCACGGCCCAAGTCGCCCAGAGCAAAATTCCAGCGCTCGAGTCCGTCTGGGCCGACCCGCCTCAGTTTGGAATCTTTGCCAATAAACAACAGGTCTTCACCCGCCAAACCCAGATTGCCAATCACCTTGAAGTCTTTGTTCCAAAGCAGCGTAGGTGTGGCAAGTGCGGCTTTAAGTGTTGGCGCAGGTGTTGGGATCACTGGGGCAATTGGCGCAGGTGTCACAGGAAGCGTGGAGGTGACAGAAACCGCCAAAATAGGCGTGCCACTGCACAACAAACCTAGCGTTAATGCCAAGGTTAAAGTCGAGTTTAAACTCGAGGTTAAAAAAGTATGGATGGGGGTTGAGCGCTTTATTTTTCCTTTAGACATGGGTATAGCCCATTTTAAAACCTCACTCTGAGGGCAAGGAACTAGACATCTCATACAACTTCTCATTAAGATACTTTTATGAAGAAATTCTTGATCACCTGTGCATTGCTCAGTTTAGGTTCGTTCGTTAGCACCGCCTCCGCCCAAGCAGGCATGGAAATGACCCCAGAGGATCATATCGCCAAGGCCCAAGAACTGGTCGCCCAGGCCGAAATTGCCTACCCTGTGGCCTTCTATGACCGCACTTTGTATAAGGCTGCCATCGACGAGATCAAAATGGCAGTAACCGCCGACGACAGCAACCGCGACAACAATTCGTATTTGGCCCAAATGTTCACTGTTACCCAGTGGTGGATCAATGCCTACAACAGTTGGAGCAAAGTAGATAACCTCAGTGAGCAAGAAAAAGACTGGGCCGCACTTTCTGCTGCCAAACTTGCTTATATGGCCCTGCAAAATGGCGATAAAGCCACCGCCAAGGTCTATGTAGAGAAGGGCATGAGCTGGAAAGCCACCCCTTCGCTGCAAGCCATGATGAAACAAGTGATGTAATCTCGAGGGATTATCTCGAGTAATTATCTCGAGTTTTATAAAGGGGCGTGTTTGGTCACGCTCTTTTTTTATTGTCTGTTATTCGTTATTCGTTTTATCGTATGCACCTTTTCCTAATTCCTCGAGGGAAATCATTCGATCCACCAATCATCATGCTCTGGGAATATTCTCTGGGAATATTCTCTGGTAATCGGGTTGGGATGTGGTGTAGAGTGCGTTCCTAATGAGCCTTGTATTGCCCCCCATCTTCCTCGAGCGAATGCAAATTCTGCTGGGTGCGGAGTTTCCCCAATTTCTCGAGGCTATGCAACAGTCTAGGGTCAATAGCTTGCGGGTGAATACCCAAAAGCTCGAGCCTGTGGGCGCAAAAAATCTGCTCGAGGGGGCGTTGGGGGTTCCGCTCGAGCAAAC
>JANYFS010000285.1 GCA_025359705.1 Deinococcales bacterium
CGAGGATGTGATGTCGGCAGTGCGCGACGGCGGGCGGCCCTACACCCCCGAAATTGCCGAAGCCCTAGCCATTGGTAACGAAACCCTGTCGCAAATGCTCGAGGTGGCGGAAGGTCGTCCACAATCTTTGGAATCTTCGCTCGAGGCTTCGATTGAGGCGCTCGAGGGACTGTTGGGCGCGGAACCGATGGAGGAACTCAAAGAACTGTTGGCAACCGCTCACAGTTCGGCGGTTTCGGAGTCATTGGGAGCAGGTTCAAGTTTAAATCCAACCCACATCGCCACCCAAATGCGGCTGACAGGCCAGCTCGAGCAGTTTTTTGAAGAACATCTGGAAATCTGGGGCGAGTTTTCGGGAGAATTGCGAAAACACCTCGAGCAACTGCGGGAAATTCTCTCCGAAGAGGGTACTTGGGATCTGGCGGCTTTTTTGCGAAGCCTACACGGACTCAAGGGCGAAGCCAGCTCGATGCACTATCCCATCTTTGGCGAACTGACCGTACAGCTCGAGGCGGTACTGATCGAGGTGCGCGAAGGCAACATCGATCTGGATGAACCGATTGTGCAGGTCACCGAACTGA
The DNA here is from genome assembly GCA_025359705.1 of Deinococcales bacterium. GTDB lineage: Bacteria > Deinococcota > Deinococci > Deinococcales > Deinococcaceae > JACMOA01. The sequence continues at coordinate 582 of JANYFS010000285.1, forward strand.
CTTTGGAAACCCTCGAGCGCATTGTACTGAGCAGCGAAGGGATTTACCCCGCTGTGGACCTCGAGCAAAACCTAACCGTGGTTCATGCCCAACTTGCCGCGCTGTTGGGCGAACAACCCCAAGCCCTTGCCGCCCCAGTAGGAGCCAGCGTGGTGGCTCCGCAACGCGCTGCCAACCGCAGTATTCGGGTCAACCTCGATAAACTCGATAACCTGATGAATGTGGTGGGGGAGATGGTCAACTTGCGCTCCAGGTTCACCCGCCAGACCAACCAGATTTTGGGTGTAGGCCAGTTGCTCGAGACCAGCCGCAGCCGAATGCTGCGTACCATTGCCGAATTTGAGACCAAATACCTGAACCCCCGCTTGGCTGCGATCACCCCTGCCAAAACCACCTCCAATCCCAATAACCCTAATAACCTCAATAATCCTTCCAGTACCTTGCAAACTGTGTCCGAGATGTTCAACGAACTCGAGTTTGATACCTATTCCGACCTGAACATTTTGGCCCGTTCGGTGATCGAAATGGCGGACGATTTGGGCGAGGTCAGCACCTTGCTGCAAAGCCAATTGGCAGGGGTGCAGGGCGAAACCGAAAACCTGCAAAAGCTCTCGAGGCGTTTGCGCGACGAGGTTTCTTCGGCCCGCATGGTTCCGCTCTCGAGCCTGTATAGCCGTTTGCGCCGCCTGATCAAAGAGGGCGCGGCGGGTAAATCCTTTCAATTTGAAGTCAGCGGCGAAACCGTAGAGATCGATAACTACATCCTCGAGGAAATTGCCGATCCACTGCTGCACCTGCTCAAAAACTCGATTTATCACGGCATCGAAGGGCAAGAAGAACGCCTCGCCAAAGGCAAACCCGCCAGCGGAACCATTCGGATTCGGGCTTACCCCCAAGGTAACAATGTGATGCTCGAGGTGGAAGACGACGGCAAAGGCATTCAGCTCGAGCAGGTCAAACAAAAAGCACTCGAGCGACATCTGTTCGATGCCCAAACCTTAGAAGAAATGTTGGAAGAAGACGCGGTGCAGCTCATTTTTTCGGCGGGATTAAGCACTGCCGAATCCGTAACCCTGGATGCAGGTCGCGGAGTGGGTATGGACGCGGTGGCGGCAGGAATTCGCCGTTTGAACGGGGAAATTTCGGTACAAACTGAGCAAGACTTTGGCACGATTTTTACCCTTAAACTCCCGCTTACTTTGGTGGTTTCCGAAGCCTTGCTGGTGGAATGTGCGGGTCAAACCTTGGCTTTTCCCGCCTTGGCAGTCCGCAGCCTTCGCAACCTCGAGCGCAGCCAAATCCAGACCTTGGAGAGTGGGTCGGTGGGTACTGCTGGAGTTTCCAGCATGACCTTTACCGAGCAGCAAGAGCAGTACCGTTTGTATTCTTTGGCGGCTTTGCTGGGCTTGCCCGATGCCAGTGTGGATGCCCTCGAGTGCTTGGTGGTCATTTTGGACACCGGTTCTGAGCGATTCGGTCTGATTGTGGACGGCTTTGTGGGCCTCGAGGAAGTGGTGCAAAAACCCCTTTCGGCGGTCTTGCGTGGGCTGTCTCATTTGGCAGGAGCCACCGTTGCTAGTTCGGGTGAGGTGATCCTGATTTTGGACCCCCAAGGTACGGTGCGCTTGGGCAACGAACGCTTTGTACAGCGCAGCGACGACCAACCTCTGCGCCCTTTCGAGGCCAAAATTGAGCAGCGTTTGCTCTTGGTGGACGACTCGGTTTCGGTACGCAGGATCGTTTCCAAAATGCTGACTCGAGCGGGGTATCAGGTGGTCAGTGCGGTGGACGGGCAAGAAGCCCTAGATATTTTGCGCTCGGATCAAAACTTCACTGCTGTGCTTTCGGATCTGGAGATGCCGCGTATGAACGGCTACGAACTGATTGAAGCTATGCGTGCCAGAGAAGAACTGCGCCACTTGCCCATTGTAGTGATGACCACACGGGCGGGGGAAAAACACCGCGACTTGGCCTTCCGTTTGGGAGCCAACGAATACTTCAGCAAACCCATCGAAGAAGCCAAGCTGCTCGGTTTCCTCGAGCGACTTGCCCATGCTTCGCAGGCTTCTTAAGGGTTTGGATTGCTCGAGTTATTTAGATGATTTGGGCCGTTTTGTACGGTGTGATGGCTAGGATTCTCGAGTATTTCTAGGATTTTTTGAGCAGATTGAGCAGACTGTTGAGTAGATTCTCCGAACATGAATAGATCAGGACGGTTACAATTAGGTGTGTTGAATTGTGTGACTGAGCAACTTAAACGTATCATTTGCGAGTAAAGGGGTGTGCTTTGTCCAATCCTAGCCAAAATGTACTCTTGGTGAGTAGCAATGCCTCCACTCGAGGGCCTTTGGAACAGGCCCTTCTTAAGCTCGAGGTGAGGTTAAATATTGCCGATGACGGGCTGTTTGCCTTGACTGTACTCGAGCGGCAGCCCGCCGATGTGGTGATCAGTGATGCTGAGTTAGGCGATATGTCGGGGCAAGACTTGTATGAGATGATTCGGGAAGATGCAACCTTGGCAAAAACCAGTTTTATTCTGCTGAGTGGGGTAAATGCTCAGTTGCTGGGTCGGGGCCATGATATTCAAATTCCCCAAAATATCAGCGCCGAGGATGCGGTTAGCTTTGTACAGGGTTTGCTTAAAAAACGCGCTCGAGCCACTTTGGACAGCGAAAAACTTCAGCAAACCCAAGGCAAAATGCTACCTTTGGCAAAGAGCAACTCCCAATCGTTGCGGGCCAGCCAATTTGGAGGAACCCTCGAGCATTTCAGTTTGTTCGATCTGTTGATGCTGCTGACCCAAACCCATAAATCGGGTCAGCTTTACCTCAAAATCAATCAGATCCCCGCTATGGTTCTGGTGGATCGTGGGGATGTAATCTTGGCAGAATACGATCAACACAGCGGTGAAACCGCTTTAATCCAAATTTTTTTGGACTCGGATCGGTACACCGAAAGTACCTTTTCCTTTCAAGCCTACGAGGGCGGAATGCCCAGCGAATTGTTGGGAGAACGCAATATCAACACCCCTGCCGATCAACTGCTTTTGAACATTGCCATTGCCCTAGATCAACGTAAAACGGGCGCTTATAACATCGAAAATGCTCTAGGACAGATATTTTAGAGTTATTTTTGATGCCGCATCCCAAATATCTTGGCTACACAGCTTGTGGTAAACCCTTTATACTTTGAACATTAAACCTTTAGAATCACTAATCTTACCTCACCAATCTCACCTCACCACTAAAATCACCTCACCTCACCACTAAAATCACCAAATAAATAAGCTCACCTCGCCCCGTAACCCTGCTCCAGAAACACAACATCAGAAATACAAGATCAGAAGCACTGCAAGAGTAGGTAAAGATCCTTCAAAGAGAGGTTTGCATGGCAAATAACAAGCCCAAAATTTTGGTGGTTGACGATAGTGTGAGTGTGCGAAAAGCGCTCGAGCGAATCCTTGGCCTGAATAATATGGAGGTGGTTTCTGCCGATAGTGGAGCCAACGCACTGCATGTTTTGGTGGACACCACTCCAGACTTAGTGATCACCGATGTGGTGATGCCCGATATGGACGGCTTCGAGTTGACCAAAGCCATCAAAGCCGACGCGGAGTTTAAGCATATCCCCGTGATTTTGATTTCGGGCATTGTCAATGCCGAAGTGCAAAGCCAAGCCGCCAATGCGGGCGCAGTAGGGGTGGTTCGCAAGCCGTTCAAATCCGAAGATTTGATCCCCGCCATCGAGCGGGCCATGTCGCCCAGTCCGCACCCCTCGAGCGTGCCGCCTGCCACTCCCGTAACCCACCCCGAGCGCCCCACCGCCACCTCTGTGAGCAGTGGGCATCTCTTACCCGCAGACCGCTTGCGCGAACACCTCAAGCCCTTCCTCGAGAAAGCCAGTACCCGCACCGCCTTGTTGCTGCGAAACACTCTGGGCAAAGGGGCTGAATTGTTGGCAGTGGCGGGTGATACCGTAGAGCAACCCGAAAACATCGCCAAATTTGTACAGTTCATCACCTCTGCATCGAGCATTTTGGGTGATAAATTGGCGGTCTCGGAGCTGCAAAATTTATTGCTCGAGTTTAAAGGCCAGAGCATTTTGGTCAGCCGCATGGGGAACGATTTGGTTTTGGCCTTGGTACTCCAAGACTCGAGCGCACTATCAATTGCTCGCTACTTGCTGCGTAAGCAAACTGAATTGATTCGAGCCGAACTCAACCCTGTTTAATATGAGTTTTATTGCAATATTCGTATAACTTAACTATTTAACCCTGTTTTGCAAAACTCGAGCAAATCGTACCACAGTTGGATTTTTCTATTGACTTAGAGAACTCGAGCTGTATTTTTTTGGCCCTCGAGGAATAAATCACAGCTTGGTATCGTATTTGGGGGATTATGTTATTGTTTACGCGCTTGATCACTTTATTCGTCCTGCTGATATGCGGCGTGTCGAATTTAATTGGTTGACCCATTTTTACCAAGCAGCATCTGAAAAAAATCTGACTTTTCCAACCATGCACCCTGTGGTGGCTTTGTGTTTGGGTTTGGCGGCCTTTTCATTATTGCCGATCATCGGTTTGAATGTGGTGAGTGGCTGGAGATTGTGGTTGGCTCGAGTGTGTGCTTTTCCTGCATTGGGTGTTGGGTTGGCTCGAGTGTTGAACTATTTGCAAAGTAGCCCCAGTATCTTTGATAAAATTCTTTTTACGGATCAGTTAATCGACCAAAAAATCAATAGTCCCGTGCAAATTTCACCCAATACTGCAATCAGTCTATTGGCATTAGGGCTTGGTTTATTGCTCTGGACGTTTGCTTGGGGAAGATTTTTTACTCAAATTTGCGGTTGGGTCTTAATTTCTTTTGCATCGGTGGCAGTGGTGTTTTTTGCGGATTACTTGACCCAATCCGATCCAATCTATCAGCAGGTTTATAATAACTCGATGACCCTAGCCACAGTTTTGGTAGTGACTTTGCTGGGTTTCGTATTGAGAGTAGTCAAAAATCTTGCCGAAAGAGATGAGATGCTGGCAATGAATTTGCCCAAAGTATCCTTTCCATTTATACTCAAATTTAGTGTTGGTGCAGTTTTAGTGGCAATTGTACTGAATATCCAAACTTCGCAAATATTTACAAGAGTACATCAAGTTGACTTGGTTTATCAAGATACTAGCAAGACCTCGGATAGCTTGGTGATGATTCAAAAAATTTCAGATATATACAGTGCTATGAATTTAATAATCAACAATTTCTTCTTGTCTCGAGCTAAGTATGATTTGGGTACGTATTTGGCTGCATTGCCCGACTATCAAGCTATTTTAGCCAAACTAAAAATGATTGAAACACTGGATCAAGAAGAAAAGCAAGCTATCGATGAAATTGAGCTAAGACTTAACATTCAAGTTAAGATTATTAAAAAAATTCTGCTTGTTGATGAAAAATCCATGACTGATCTTGAAATATCTCGACTAAAACTGATGCAAGGTGGTTTAGACATCAAAAAAGCAATTTCTACTATCCAAGAAAAAGAGGGCCAAGATTTGCAAAATGTGATTCGCTCGAGCCAAGATGATTTGAAAAACTTTAGGCAATTTATTTTACTTTCTTCTTCTGGAGTGCTACTCATTGTTATTTTGGTGGGTGGAATCACCAATATTGGCATTAGTGAAAATATTCGCCGCTTTATTGTTTCCGCTCGAGCAATTGCAGTAGGGGATTTGAGTAACCATGTGGTCGCCAATAGCCACGATGAAACAAGAGTTTTGGCTGAAACCTTCAATCAAATGACCCAACAGTTGAGTATTGCTCGGCAAACTTTGCAATCTCGACTCGAGTTTGAGCAAGAACAGGCCGAAAGAATCCAAAAAAAGAATTTCGAGTTGGACGCTGCTTTGATCGAACTGAAAGAACTGCAAAGCCGCTTGATTCACAGCGAACGCATGGGCATGGCAGGCCAATTGACCGCAGGTTTGATGCACGAAATCAATAATCCCAATGCGGCAATCG